>JBGSII010000059.1:0-6156 GCA_041742555.1 Ilumatobacteraceae bacterium | reverse complement strand
CCGGTCGGTTGGTGTCGATGCCGTGGCATCGCGATGGTCTGCGCCTCGCACACGACGAGCGGTAGCGTGCGGGCGTGCAGCGCTTCTACGTCGAAACGCTCGGCTGTCCCAAGAACGACGTCGACTCCGACAAGCTGATCGGCGCGCTGATCAGCGACGGGATGGAGCCGACGACCGACGCCGCGCTGGCTGACCTCGTCGTGGTCAACACCTGTGCGTTCATCGGCGAGGCACGCCAGGAGTCGATCGACACGATCCTCGCGCTCGATGAACAACGCGCCGATGGTTCCCGGCTCGTCGTCACCGGATGTATGGCCGAGCGCTACGGCGACGAACTGGCCGCCGAACTGCCCGAGGTCGACCAGGTTGCGGGCTTCGGCCGGACGTTCACGGTGGCGACGCCCGAGCGCAAGCTGATTCCGGTGTCCAGCACGCCGGTGCCTGAATTCGATCTGCTCAACCTGCCGCGCCCCAAGTCGGCCGTGCCGTGGGCGTATGTCAAGATCGCCGAAGGCTGTGACCGCTCGTGCGGGTTCTGCGCGATCCCCAGCTTTCGAGGACCGCAACGCAGCCGGGACATCGCATCGATCCTCACCGAAGTCGACCAACTCGAAGCGCGCGAGATCGTCCTGGTCGCTCAGGACCTCGCGTCGTACGGCAAGGATCGTCCGGGCGAGTTGGGTGCAGGGTCCATCGTGCCGCTGGTCAAGTCGGTCGCCGATGAGGTCGATCGGGTCCGGCTGCTGTACCTCTACCCGAGCGACCTGAGCAACGAGCTGATCGACGTGATCTGCGACTCGGGGGTGCCCTATTTCGACCTGTCGCTCCAACACGTCAGCAAACCGCTGCTGCGCCGGATGCGGCGCTGGGGCGACGGCGAACGATTTCTCGATCGGATCGAGGAGATCCGCGAACGGGAGCCGGACGCGGCGTTCCGCAGCAACTTCATCGTCGGGTATCCCGGCGAGACCGAGGCCGACCACGACCAGTTGCTCCGGTTCGTCGAGGAGGCGCAGCTCGACTGGTGCGGGTTCTTCTCGTACAGCAGCGAGGCCGGCACGTACGCCGCCGACCTCGACGGCGCGGTCGACACGTCGCTGATGAGCGAGCGGTTGGCAGAGCTGCGCGAGTTGCAGGACGAGATCACCGCAACTCGTCGCGACGCGCTGATCGGATCGACGATCGAGGTGCTGGTCGACACGCCTGGCGTTGCGCGCAGCCACCGCGAGGCCCCGGAGATCGACGGCGTCGTGCACGTCGATCCCGCAATCCCGCCGGGCTCGATCGAGACCGTCGACATCGTCGACGCGCTCGGCCCCGACCTCGTCGCGTTCGGCGGGAGCCCAGACACCCTCGAGGCGGCCGGATGACGGTTCCGCCCGACAAACTCGCCACCTGGGCGAACGCGATCACGGTTGGGCGTCTCCTGCTGTCGCCGCTGATGTTCTGGGCGATTCCCAGCGATGACCAGGGATCGTGGATCTCGTTCCTGCTGTGGTTCGTGCTGTGTTCCAGCGACTTCATCGACGGGTACCTCGCCCGCAGGCACGGCACGACGTCGGCGGGAGCGTTCCTCGATCCATTGGCCGACAAGGTGCTCGTCCTCGGAGCGATGTTCACCCTCGTCAGCACCGGCGTGTTCTGGGTCGTGCCGGTCATCATCATCGCCGCACGCGAGTTCATCATCAGCGTGTACCGGGTGCTGGTCGGCGGCAAGGGGATCAGCGTCCCGGCGATCAGACTCGCGAAGTACAAGACCGTCTGCCAGCAACTCGCCGTGGGATTCGCGCTGCTGCCGCTCACGGCGCTCGATGCCGTCTGGTTGTGGAACTCGCTGCTGTGGATGGCCGTCGTGCTCGCGCTGGTGAGCGGCGCGCAGTACCTGTGGCGTGCCAGGCAGCTCGGAGCGGCGGGGGAGTACGTCGGTGGCTCGCTGGACAGCCTCGGCGAGGTCGGGCAGGTCGGTCGGGCGGCAGCGACCGAATGACGCTGCGTTGCGACGTCCTCGCGGTCGGCACCGAGCTGTTGCTCGGCCAGATCATCGACTCGAACTCGGCGTGGATCGGTGGTGAGCTCGCCGCGGGTGGCATCGACTCCCTGGTGCAGGTCAAAGTCGGCGACAACGTCGGGCGGATCGAGAGACAGTTGCGTCGCCTGCTCGCCGACGCCGACGCCGTCGTCATGTGTGGAGGCCTCGGCCCGACGCACGACGATCTGACCCGCGAAGCCATCGCTGCGGTCATGGGCGTCGAGTTGGTCCTGGACGAAGGGATCGGCGACGTGATCCGCGAGATGTTCGCCGCTCGCGGCCGCCGGATGGCCGACAACAATCTCCGCCAGGCGCTCGTTCCCGTCGGTGCGACGATCATCCCGCAGACGAGAGGGACCGCGCCGGGGCTGATCTGCCCGGTGACGATCGAGGGTGTCGACAAGGTCGTGTACGCGGTCCCGGGTGTGCCGCACGAGATGTACGACATGGTGCACCGCGCGATCCTCCCGGACCTGCGCCGCCGCAGTGGTGACGACTCGGTGATCGCCAGCCGGGTGCTGCGTACGTGGGGGGAGAGCGAGAGCGGCCTCAACGAGCGCCTCGACGACGTGATCGAGCTCCTCGAAGGCCCCGACACGCCGACGCTGGCGTTCCTGGCGAGTGGATGGGAGGGCCTGAAAGTCCGCTTGACCCACAAGGCTCCGACCACCGCGGAGTGCGTCGCTCAGCTGGATCGGTGGGAGCAGGTCGTGCGCGACGAGTTGGATGATCTCGTGTTCGGCACCGATGACGACACGATGGAGTCGGTCGTGCTGGAACTCTGCCGACAGCGGGGCCTGTCGCTGGCGACCGCCGAGTCGGTGACGGGCGGACTCGTGGGTGCGCGTCTCACGGCGATCCCGGGGGCGAGCGACGTGTTTCGCGGTGCGATCGTCAGCTACGCAACCGAGGTGAAGCAGACGTTGCTCGGCGTGGCCGAGGGGCCCGTGGTCAGCGAGGTCGCCGCCCGCCAGATGGCGCATGGCGTGCGGGACCGTCTCGGTGCCGACATCGGCCTGTCGCTGACCGGTGTGGCGGGACCAGCCGAACAGGACGGCCAACCGGTGGGCACGCTCTTCGTCGGCATCGTCGGGCCGGGATTCGACGAGGTGCGCCACGCCCGGCTTCCCGGTCAGCGCG
Source organism: Ilumatobacteraceae bacterium (assembly GCA_041742555.1). Classification (GTDB taxonomy): domain Bacteria; phylum Actinomycetota; class Acidimicrobiia; order Acidimicrobiales; family Ilumatobacteraceae; genus Sva-07. The sequence goes on along the minus strand of JBGSII010000059.1, from coordinate 2,987 downwards.
AGCAGATGCGCCAGTTCTCGGTGATCACCGCACTGGGTTTCCTGCGCAGCCTGATGGTCGCCGAAGGCTGAGTGACGATCGGCCCTGGTCGACGTCGGCTGACGGGTGCACGATCGGGAAAACGATCGCACCGAGAGGGGGTCGGTCATGAGCGAACGAACCGCCGAAGTGGTTGCCTACGCCGTCGCCGGCGTGATTCTGATCGTCGGTGGGGTCCTGCTGCGGACCGCCGTGTTGAACTGGTTCGTCGGCCCGATGCTCGTGGTGGTGACGGTGACTCTGCTGACCCCGCTGTTGTCGAGGGGGCGATCCTCATGAGCTGGGCGGCCCACGAACTCGAGAGTGTGCTGCTCCACAAGCACCTGAAGGTGGCCTGGCGGATCAGCTACATGGCCATCCTGATCGGCGCCCTGTTGCCGGACTTCACGAAGCTCCCCGTCTACGGGCTGAACATCGCCGGCCACGAGCTCCTGAAAGCGGACAACGCGGTGGAGTACCACCGGGGCTGGCCGGGGATGGGGCCGACCCACTCGCTGATGTTCGGGGTGCTGATCGCCGTGATCGTGTACCTGCTCACCCGGTCGGGACCGTGGGCGGTCGGTCTGATGCTCGGCCAGTGGACCCACGCGCTCACCGACACCGCGGACACGGCCGGATGCATGTTGTTCTTTCCCTTCACGACCCAGCACTACAGCCTTGGAATGTGGGAGTACAGCCCACAGATGGGTCGCTACGGCGACACCGCGTCGTACTACTCGGGATTGGGTGGGGTCTGGGACTTCCTCTGGCTCGTCATGCTGCTGCTCCTGGCGCGGCGCTCGCTCGGTGACCGGTACTTCAAGGAGAACGTGGAGACGACCGACCCGCTCTGGCCCTGGCTTCGGCGCCGGTTCCACGCTCCCGACCGGATGCTCCGGGCGATCTTCCGGGCGTACGTGTTCTACGGCGCCTGCCGAATCTTCGGGTGGTTCCTCTGGGCGCGGTTCGTGAACCCCAACCGGGGCGAGCAGTACCTCGACTGGTCGTGGGGCGGGCCCGGGTGGGTCACCCCGGCTCCCGCGTTCGCCGGAGCCTCGACGTGGCCGGGGCTGGTCGGCGTGACCGTGCTCGGCGCCGTCGGTGTCGCGGCCTCGACATGGCTGGCATGGGTGGCCGTGCGTCGTTGGGACCGCGGCGTCGATGCAGCGATCTGCGGGCCAGCCGCACCTGGCCGCATCATGCCGCCCGAATGCCTCGCGACCGGATTCCCCGTGTCGGCACGGGTGGTACATCCGGTGGTGAGGGAAGGGTCGCCAGCGGTAGGTTCGTCGGAGGCCCCCGTAGCTCAGCTGGATAGAGCAACGGCCTTCTAATCCGTAGCGCGCACGTTCGAATCGTGCCGGGGGCGCTGTAGCCTGGACTTCCGCCGCGTCGACCCGTGGCCCCACCCCCGATCAGGCGAGGTTCTGCGTGAAGTTCAAGAAGGGCGAAACCGTCATCTACCCCCAGCACGGCGCATGCGTCGTCCAGGGGACCAAGAAGATGGAGTTCTTCGGCGAGAAGCAGGACTACCTGATCTTGAAGACCGTCATCAACGAGATGACCCTCAAGGTGCCGATCTCGAGCACCGACGAGGTAGGGGTGCGCCCGCCCGTGTCGGCCGACGAACTCGAAGACCTGGTCGCCGTGCTCGCCAAACCGGATCCTCGCGTTCCGTCCAACTGGAGCCGACGCTTCAAGAACCACCAGGAGAAGCTCAAGAGCGGCGACGTGTACCAGGTCGCCGAGGTGGTCCGCAACCTCGCTGCCCGCAACCGTGACGCGTCGCTGTCGGCAGCCGAGCGCACGATGTACGAGCGGGCTCGGGTGAACCTGATCTCGGAGATCTCCCCGGCGTTGAAGGTGTCTGCCGAAGAGGCCGAGGCCTACCTCGATGACGCGTTGGCCAAGGGTGTCCTGAAGGCCCCGGCCGCCGAGCCCAAGAAGAAGAAGTAACCGCCACCGGTGCTCTGAGACGCCCGCCGACGGCGCGCTCGACTTCTGATCCTGTAACGATTGGTGTCAGACACCAAACGTGACGTTGGGCAGTGAGAAGCGGACGGTCACCGGAAGGTGATCGGAGATCGCCGCCCACGCCGCGCCCCCCGGGGGCGCAGACACGGTCACATCGCGAGCATGCGCTGGGAGGAGCACGTGGTCGAGTGACTGCGTCGGAGTCTCGGACGGGCTGCTCATCGGCGCTGCGGTGTGCTCGATGCCCGGGAGGAGCTCGATGATCGACGCATCGCCCGCGTCGTTGAAGTCACCCGCCACGACCGCAGGCGGGTCGTCCCCGATACTTGCGACGAGCTCGCTCACCCGCACCGCTTCGGAACGCCGGGAGCCGGCGTCATCGTGTGGTGACAAGTGCAGGTTGTAGATCATCAACAACGACCGGTCGGAGCGCCCGACCAGGCCCCATTGCGCGATGCGCCGACGCCAGCTCCGCATCGGTTGGCCGTCGGACACCTCCGTGTGACCGACAGCGTCGAGGAGGTGCGGCGTCAAGATCGCCATGCCTTCCGAGCGCCACCACATGAGCTTCGTGTACGGCTCGTGTTTGAGCGACCACGAGTACCGCATCTCGAGCAGTCGCGCGAGTGCAGCCGCCTGACGCTTGCGGATCTCCTGCACGACCACGACGTCCGGGCTCTCCGATTCGATGGCTGCGGCCACCGCGGCGACATCGGGCTTCGCCGACCCGTGCACGTTCCAGGTGAGCACCGTCCAGGCAGCTGCGACCGGTGCACGGGGATCGGACTGCTCCGACGACATGCCGCCGAGTGTCGCACGTCGCCGTGCCAGACTCGGCGACCATGAGCAACGTCGCATTCCTCGGCCTCGGCGTGATGGGCGCCCCGATCGCACGCCATCTGGCGAAGGCGGGCCACCGGGTCGTGGTCTACAATCGCACCGCGTCGAAGGCCCTCGCCTGGGTCGCCCTCAACGGCAACCAGGCTGCGCCGACG
>JBGSII010000058.1:0-6898 GCA_041742555.1 Ilumatobacteraceae bacterium | reverse complement strand
GGCCAACCGCTCGGCGCGTTCTGCTTCGAGCGTCGCCCTCGCTGCCTCGACGCGCTTTTGCGCCTCCGCACGAACCGACGCGACCTGGGCGTCGTACTCGGCGACCTCTGCACGCGCCGACGCCGTCATCGCCTCGGCGGTTTCGATGTCGCCCTCGATGCGGTCGTAGCGCGCCGTCATGCCGTCTCGAACCCTGCGGAACAGGAACAGGCGCAACACGAGTGCCAGGACGACGAACGCGCCGAAGCCCCAGGCGACTTCTTTCAGTTCGGGGGCAATCGGGTTGAGATCGCTCTCGGGACCCTCTGCCTCCTCGCCCTCTTCGGCAGTGACGAACGAGTCACCCAACAGGGTCACCTCGATCGTCTCACCCGAGGACGTCACGACGGCTGTCAGCACGTCATCTCCTTCACGGTCGAACGTTGAACGGGACGCTCGCGATCAGGCGAACTTGAGCAGGATGAAGACCACGAAGCCGATGAGGGCGAGGGCTTCGGTGAACGCGATGCCGAGGAACATGGTCGTGCGGACCATGCCGGCGGCCTCGGGCTGGCGGGCCATCGCCTCGACGGACTTGCCGACGAGGTAGCCGATGCCGATGCCGGGGCCGATGGCGGCGAGGCCGTAGGCGAAACCGGCGCCGGTCGCTGCGTTGATGTTCTTCAGGTCGGCCGGGTCTTCGACCTGGGCGACCAGAGCGCTGAATGCTTCCATTGGGTCTTCTCCTGTTGTGCTTTCGGTAGATGGGAGATCGGGTGTTCGAGTGGGTCCTGCGAGGAGTGCTGCGGACTCAGTGTTCCTCGCCGTGTCCGACCGTCGAGTTGTTGATGTACACGGCGGCGAGGATGGCGAAGATGTAGGCCTGCAGGAAGGCGACGAGGATCTCGAACGCCGTCAGGAAGATGAGCATGCCGAACGGCAGGATGCTCAGGGGGACGAGGAAGACCTGCGACGTCTCGGCGCGGAACAGCGCCGTGGTGAGCAAGCTGAAGGTGACGAGCAGGATGTGGCCGGCGAGCATGTTGGCCATGAGTCGGACGGTCAGCGAGAACGGCGTCACGAGGATGGTCGAGATGAACTCGATGATCCCGACCAGCGGCTTCAGCGCCGTCGGCACCCCGGGGGGCCAGAGCAGGTGGCCGAAGTAGCCCAGGCCCTGGTGCTTGATGCCCGTGCCGATGTAGATGACCCACACGAGCAACGCCAGCGAGAGGGGAATCGCGATGCGCGCGGTCGCCGGCATCTGGATGATGGGGATCACACCCGGGATGTTGCACAGGAAGATGAAGATGAAGAGGCTCAAGAGGAACGGGGTCCACTTCAGTCCCGACTTGCCGAGGGTCTGCATCACGATGCTCTCCTCGACGAACTCGATCGTCACCTCGGCGAGGTTGCGCACGCCGGTCGGGGCGACCATCGGGTCGCGCCGTGCGGCGAGCAGGAACAACAGGATGCCGAGAAACGCCGCGGCGACGGCGATCAGGGCGATCTTGTTGAACGTGGGGAAGATGTCCTGCCAACGCAGGATCTCGTTGATCGGCGGGAACTCGAGTCCGAACACGTGGTTTCCGTTTCAGTCGTGAGTGTGAGTGGGGCGGGGCGTGGGGTCAGGCGGCGGATTGCGTCTTGGTCGGTTTCAGTCCGGGATGCGCAAGCGACAACGCGACGTATTTCATCTCCCAGAACAGGAGACCGAGGTGCGTGATGATGATGGTCGATCCGAGTGCCGGAAACGAAATCCAAGCGGCATCTCTGACCAACCAGACGGCGAGGAAGATGAGCGCGAGCCTGATGAGATAGCCGAACAGCGTGGCCGCCATCATCAGGCCGAGCGAGATGCGGGCGGCGGCGGCGATCGACGCCGCCGCCAACGCGAAGTTGGCGAGCACGATCGCGATGCCGTACGCGCTCGACCAGACTCCGTCCATACCCCAGATCACACCGCAGATCGCGATGAGCACCGGCGCCGCGATCAGACCGCGCTTGATCATGTCGGTCGAGACGGCGACCTCGGGTGCGGGCCCGTCGAATCGTGTGGTGATCAGGTCGGGCGACGCGCTGCGATCGGTCATGCGGCACGGCTCCGGTCCGCGGCCCTCGCCTCACGGGCCGCTTCGTGTTCGCTCATGCGATCGTCGTAGCGGTACTTCCACTTGGCGAACAACCCGACGGCGCCGAGCACGGTGAACACGATCATGAAGATCGGCGTGGTGCCGAACAACCAGTCGAGTCCGTAGCCCACGCCGAAGAACAGCACGACGATGACCGCCGCCTCGATGCCGAGGCCGAGCGAGTCCTGCGTGTCGACGCGTGTCTGCTTTGGGAGGAGCTTCATTGATCCAAGGGAGCGTCCGAGCGAGTGCTGCGGTCGAGCAGCGGCGCTTGTGAACGCATGCACAACCTAGTGGGCCGACCCCGTCGGGGGCAACTCTTCGCGAAAAGTCTCCGCCGACTCGTCGAGTTCCGTCAACTCCACCATCGTCTGATCGGCCTCGCGGCGACGTGCCCGGACGCTCGGGTGCAGCACGGTGAACAAGACGATCGCGAGTGCGATGATCCCAAACGGGAGATACGTCGGGTTCCGTCCCGTCAGCGTCGGGTACAACACGAACGCCGACAGCAGCAACGTCCAGGTCCACAGGATCACGACGCTGCGCCGGTGTCCGTGACCGAGATCCATCAGGCGGTGATGCAGGTGCCCCTTGTCCGCCGTTGACAGGGAGCGGCGACTCGTCGCGCGCCGGAAGATGGCGAACGCCAGATCGAGGATCGGGACGCCGAGGATCAGCAGTGGAATCGCGAGCGGGGCGAGGAAGAAGTAGGTCTGGCCGACGAATTCCTGATTGAACGAATCCGCTCGACCGCCGACCACACTCGTGGCCACGGCGAGCAGCAACCCCAGCAGCAGCGCCCCGCCGTCGCCCATCATGATCCGAGCGGGGTTGAAGTTGTGCGGGAGAAAGCCGACGCACACGCCAACGGCGATGATCGCCACGAGCGGACCGATGTTGCGCACGTCGAGCACGTCGCTGTCGATCAACTCCTGGCTGTAGAGGAAGAACGCACCGGCGCCGATTGCCACGATTCCGGCAGCCAGCCCGTCGAGGCCGTCGATGAGATTGACCGCCGTGGTCATCCCGAGCAACCACAGCACGGTGACGAGGGGCCGCCACTCGGCCGCGAGCAGGATCGGTCCGTCGAAGAACGGCAACCGGAACGCGTACATGACCACGCCGAACTGCACGAGTGCGAGCCCTGCGAGTACGGTGCCCGCCACCTTGGCCGGCGGCGACAACCCGCGGATGTCGTCGACGAAGCCGACCACGTAGATGATCGTCGCGGCGACCAGCACCCCGATCGGCTCGGAGTTGCGGGCGAAGAGCACGTCGAACGCATCGAGCAGCCACGCTGCGAGCATCGCGGCGAGCAGTCCGACGTACATCGCCAGTCCCCCGATGTCGGGCAACGGACTCTGGTGCACCGTGCGGTCGTTGGGCAGGTACACCCAGCCCTGGCGCCTGGCGAGCATCCCGACGAGCGGCGTGGCGGCGAACGTGACGAGTGCTGCAACGGCTCCGATCAGGAGAAAGGAACCGAACTCGGGCACGGCCGCTCAGCCTACGCCGGCGTCAACTGGCCGGATACGCCGGGAAGCGGGCACACAACTCGGCGACGTCCTTTCGGACCAATTCGAGTTCGGCGGCGTCGTCTCGACCTCGCAGTGCTCGGGCGATGAAACCGGCGATGAGCGCCATCTCCGCCTCGGTCATGCCCTGGGTCGTGACCGATGGCGTGCCGATGCGAACGCCGCTGGTGACGAACGGGCTGCGAGGGTCGTCGGGAATCGTGTTCTTGTTGAGGGTGATTCCCGCCTCGTCGAGCTTGGCCTGGGCCTCCTTGCCGGTCAGCTCGGCATCGAACGGCGTCAGGTCGACCACCATCAGGTGGTTGTCGGTGCCGCCCGAGACGAGGCGGAAGCCCTCCTGCACGAGCGCGTCGGCGAGCGTCGACGCGTTCTTCACGACCTGGTGTGCGTACTCGCGGAACGACGGATCGGCCGCCTCCCGGAACGCGACCGCCTTGCCGGCGATGACGTGTTCGAGCGGCCCGCCCTGCCAGCCGGGGAACACCGCCTTGTCGATCGCCTTCGCGTGCTCGGCCTTGCAGAGGATCGCGCCGCCGCGCGGGCCGCGCAACGTCTTGTGCGTGGTGAAGGTGACGACGTCGGCGTAGGGCACCGGGTTCGGGTGGGCGCCACCTGCCACGAGTCCCGCGAGATGGGCGATGTCGAACAGCAGCAGCGCTCCGACCTCGTCGGCGATCGCCTTGAACGGCTCGGGGTCGAGACGGCGCGGGTAGGCCGTGGTGCCGGCCACGATCATCTTCGGACGATGCTCGAGCGCGAGCGCCCTCACCTCGTCCATGTCGATGCGGTCCTCCGCGCCGGTCCCGTACGACACGAAGTGGTACAGCAGGCCGCTCGCGTTGACCGGCGAGCCATGGGTGAGGTGGCCACCGTGGTCGAGGCTGAGCCCGAGCACCGTGTCGCCCGGCTCGAGCAGGGCCTGGTAGACGCACATGTTGGCGTTGGCTCCCGAGTGCGGCTGTACGTTGGCGTGGTCGGCGCCGAACAACGCCTTGACCCGATCGATCGCAAGCTGCTCGATGTCGTCGACGATCGCATTGCCACCGTAGTACCGCTTGCCCGGATACCCCTCGGAGTACTTGTTGGTGAGCACGGAACCGACGGCGGCCATCACCGCCGGCGAGGTGAAGTTCTCGCTGGCGATGAGCTGGATGCCCGACGTCTGGCGTTCGACCTCCCGCGCGATGAGGTCGATGACCACGGTGTCGGGGTCGGTATCGGAAGGGAAGGGCATGTCGGAGAATCCTTCTGGTTCGTTCCGCCAATTGTCACACTGTGCCGGGTCAAATGTGACAGTTGGTCAGAAGTGGGCTTCGAGTTCGGTGAGTTGGTCGACCCGCCGCGCGTGGCGTCCGCCTTCGAAATCGGTGGTGAGAAACGTGGTGACGATCTCCTCGGCGAGGCCCTCACCGACGACGCGTGCGCCGATCGACAGCACGTTCGCGTCGTTGTGAGCCCGCGCCATGCGAGCCGTGTACAGGCAGTTGCAGAGTGCGGCGCGCACGCCGCGGACCTTGTTGGCGGCGAGTTGCTCGCCTTGCCCGCTCCCGCCGAGCACGATGCCGACGTCGGCCCCGCCGTCTCGGACAGTTCGACCGACCCCCGCGCAGATCTCCGGGTAGTCGACGGATTCGGTCGAGTGGGTGCCCTGGTCGTCGACGACGAATCCCTGGGTGAGCAGCATCGTCACCAGATGCTGCTTGAGCTCGAATCCGGCGTGATCCGATCCGATCGCGATCCGTCGTGCATCGGCGGCCAGGTCCATGCCCGCCGAGTGTAGGTGGTCGTCGCCCGCACGCCAGGTGTGAGCCGGCATCGACCGCTGCGTAGGGTTCCTTCGTGACCTCGCAGCGACGATCGACACCCCAGCCCGACGATCGGACCGCCGTCATCATCGGTGTCGGGCAGTTCGTCAACCGGAGCGACTCGCTCGACGACGCGCTCGAGCCAGTGGCGCTGATGGAGCAGGCGGTGCTCGCTGCATCGCTCGACGCGAAGCTCGATGGCCCGCCGACGGCCGACGCAGTCCGAGTCGTGGGCCAGTTGTCGTGGCGGTACGGGAACACACCGCGATTCCTGGCCGAGCGACTCGGCCTGGAGCCGGCGCGCCTGGACTACACCACGATGGGAGGCAACAGCCCACAGTCGCTCGTGAACACCACGGCGTTGCAGATCCAGGCTGGCGACATCGACATCGCCATCCTCGCGGGCGGCGAGGCGACGCGGACGCGCCAACGTGGCCGAGCGGCGGGCATCGAGTTCGACTGGCCCAAGTCCGATCCCGGCGACGAACCGACCATCGTGGGCGAGGACCTGCACATGGCGATGGACGCGGAGATCCAGCGCGGGATCGTCGCACCCATTCAGCACTACCCGATGTTCGAAACGGCGATCCGATCGGCATCGGGCCGCTCGGTCGAGGAGCATCGGGCTCATCTCGGCCGGCTCTACTCGGAGCTCAGCACGATCGCTGCACGAAACCCCTACGCCTGGATCAGGGAGCCGAAGTCGCCGGACGAGATCATCACGGTGACCGAGCACAACCGCATGATCGGGCTGCCGTATCCGAAGCTGCTGAACTCGAACAATGGCGTCGACATGGCGGCGGCGGTGATCATGTGCTCGGTCGGTGCGGCCCGTCGCCTCGCAGTCCCCGAGGACCGGTGGGTGTTCCCCCATGCGGGCACCGATTGTCACGAGCACCAGTTCGTGTCGAATCGTGACACGTTCGCCAGGACGCCGGCGATCGAGATCGGTGGTCGCCGGGCGCTGGAGCTGGCGGGCGTCGATATCGACGACGTGTCGGTGATCGACCTGTACTCGTGTTTTCCCGCCGCGGTCCAACTCGGTGCACAGTCGCTCGGGATCGACGTCGAGCAACGTCAGTGGTCGCGCACCGGAGGGATGACCTTCGCCGGCGGTCCGTGGAACAACTACGTGATGCACGCGATCGCCACGGTGGTCGCCGACCTGCGCGAGCAACCGGGCGAGTTCGGTCTGGTGTGGGCGAACGGCGGCTTCGTCACCAAGCACGCGTTCGGTGTCTACTCCACGCTGCCGGTGGCCGAGTTCCGCCACGACAAACCTCAATCGAACATCGACGCACTGCACCGCCGCGAGCTCGCGCTCCCGCAGGACGCAATTGGTACCGCAACCGTCGAGGCCTACACGGTGATGTTCGATCGCGACGGCACGCCGGACCGATCGATCGCCGCGTGCCTGCTCGGTGACGGGCGTCGCGCCTGGGGCACC
>JBGSII010000057.1:0-4159 GCA_041742555.1 Ilumatobacteraceae bacterium | reverse complement strand
TTTTCCGTGGAGCTAAGGAGAATCGAACTCCTGACCTCTTCCATGCCATGGAAGCGCTCTACCAACTGAGCTATAGCCCCTCGTCGCCGATTGGGCTCGGGCACGTTATCAACGCTCGCTCCCCCATCACAACGGGCCCCGGTGTCGGCATCTCGTGAACTCGTGCGCGAATAGTTGCCGCACGAGTACACGAGAATGGCGGGGTGGATCGGTGGGGGCTGGGGCGATCGGTCAGCGGCGGCGGGGGATGATCGACGGGTCGCCCGGTTGGCGCTCGTCGTGGGCTCGGCGCCAGGTGGCGAAGGCGTCGAGGATGTGCGGAGGTGAGCCGTGGATCTCGGTGAAGCCGCCCGTGATCTCACGGGTGTCGAAGTACGCCGCGTCGACGCCGTCCGCGTACAGCCTTGTGGCGCAGACGAAACCGAGCGACTCGAGCCGCTCGAACTCGGCTTCGAAGTCCTCCACGAGCACGCCGCTGTGGTGGAACCCGAACTGTCCCGGCTCGTACATGTCCTTGTAGATCGACGGCGTGTCGTCGTGCTGCACGATGAACTGGATCATCGTGTCGCCCAGGTACCCGAACGCGTACGAGACGTCGGCCTGGTGATCGGTCCCTCGATAGTCGAACGAATCGGTCCGGTGGTGTTCGCTCAGCACGAACGGGCCCGCACCGAGCAGGCGGTCCCACTGGCTGATCGACTCGCGGAGATCCTCGACGAAGAAGGCCTGCTGGAAGAACTCGTACCGGTCGGCTGCCATCTTCGAAGTGTGGCCGCCGGCCGCGCCGTCAATCGAGTTCGGGCGCGGGTGGCTCCCACTCGACTCGTGGCGCATCCATGTAGAGGCGTTCGATCTCGTAGAACTCGCGCACCGACTCGAGGAACACGTGGACCACCACGTCGCCGTAGTCGATGAGCGTCCACTGCTGCTCGCGCACACCTTCGGTGCGAACCGGCGCCCGGCCGAGCTCGGCCTTCACCTTCGCCTCGACCTCGTCGACCACCGCTCGGACCTGACGGGGGTTCGACGCACTGGCGATCACGAAGTACCCAGTGATCGACAACAGCGCCCCGACGTCGAGCACGAGCACGTCGGTCGCCTTCAGGTCCGACGCCGCCCGAGCCGCACACCGCGCCAGCACCTCACTCGAATCGAAGTCGGTCGCTGCGTTGGCGTCAGCCATGTCGGTCATCCATCGCCTGCGACCGTAGCGGGCACATCGCTCGACGGGGCCACATCCGACGTGGTCGGCTCGTCGGTCACACCGGTCCCACGATCCAGTTCGTACTCGAGATACGACATGCCGAGCACCACCTCGAAGTCCACACCCTCGGTCACCGTCTCCGCGACGGTGATCTCGGCCGGCCCGAACAGCACGTCGGCGAGCTCGGTCACCAACTCGAGGTCGGCCTCGTCGGCGACCTGGATGAGCGTCACCGGAGGAACCCCGGTCGGCGCCGTGTCGACCGACGACACGTTGCCGCTGAGGAACAGCAGCCGTCCGATCAGCTCGATCGCCACGTCGGCCGACGACTCGTACAACGCACCGGCGCTCTCCAACTCGTCCTCGATGAAGTTGGCGACGATCCTGACCTTCGGCCCCGTGTTCACCGCGGTCACCAACGCCGGCGACACCTGAGCGAACACCAGGTTCGAGTCGCGGCGATCGATCACGACCACGTCGACCTCGAGGGGATTCTCGACATCGGTCACCGGCACCACGAGCAGATCGCGCACCGTCACCTCTCCCTGCCACATCCGCTCCACCAACTCACTCACCGACGTCGGTGCGACCGGGCGGCCGAGATCGTCGAGCGGAACCGGCTCAGGCGGCACGACCACCGGAGCGGCCTTCGCCAGCGACTCCCACACGACGACGTCGTTGGCGTGGGCCAGTTCGGCCTTCTGGTCGTCGTCGATCGCCGTGATGATCGTCACCAGCTCCTCGCTGGTGAACGTCTGCGGGCCCGCCGCCGAGATCAGACCGCCACCGCCGCGGGTGTCGACCACGTCGTTCGGCAGCACCAGTTGTGTGTCGGCGACATCGGGCAACATCGCCTGCAGGCCGTCGGCGTCGACAACCTCAGCACGTTGCACGGTGATCGCCAACATCTGCTCGACCGAACTGACGAAGCCGGGAAGATCGGCAGCGTCGAACGAAGCGTTGAGCGGACGGCGCTCCCCGTCGAATCCTGCAGTTGCGTCGGCATTGACCGGCACGATCACGACGCTGCCGCCCTGGCCTTCCGGCAGCAGCGTCATGACGACGACCGAGGCGAGCTGACCATCTTCATCGGTGACCGCCAGCAGCGCATTGGGTGTCGACGGGAACTGGACGACGGGCCTGGTGTCGACGCCGACCGCCTCACCCTCGCGCGAATTCGACAATGTGACGACGCCGACGGCGAACATCGCCGCCGCCCCGACCATCAGCAACACGGCAACGGTCGCCCCGACGATCGTTCGACGGGTCCGGCGCCGGGCGATCGCCGTCATGTGGGCGCTCCGTAGAGCCCGCGGGAGCGAATCACGTCGAGCACCGGCTGGGTGACGAGGTAGTCGAGCGGCCGACCGTCGCTGAACCTTGCACGCAGGTCCGTGCTCGACACCTCGAGGCGGGGCACCTCGACGCGGATCCATTCGATGTCGTCGGCGAGCACGACCGGATCACCCGGACGGTCGACCACCACGAGCTGCGACCGCTCGACGACCTCCTCCCAGCGAGTCCAGGTCTGCAACCCGGCCGCCGCGTCGTCGCCGATGATCGTGAAGAACTCTGCGCCCGGGTACTCGCCGGCGAGCACCGCCAGGGTGTCGGCCGTGTAGCTCGGGCCACCGTGGTCGATCTCCTGGCGGCCGGGCACCAGACCGGGGACGTCGCTCACGGCAGCCGTCACCATTTCGAGACGGTCCGGTGCCGGCGTGATGGCGCGGCTGCCCTCCTTCTGCCAGGGGACGTTGGCGACCATCAACACGACCACATCGAGCTCGAGCGCATGGCGGACGTTGACGGCCGTCACGAGGTGACCGACGTGCGGCGGATCGAACGTGCCTCCGAACAGCCCGACACGACGCAGCGGTGGATCGAATTCGGGCACGATTTCCCGATTTTACGGTCTCGTGAGAAAAATCGGACGGAACCGACCCGACATGGGGTTGACACGTCTGTTACTGTAAATCGCTCCCCCATATACCCCCGAGTACACGGTTTACGACGGGCTTCCCCCGGGAAGTCCATCGTTGTCGGCGTCAGCCGCTGTTCGATCACCTCGTTGGACCCGCCCAAAGTGTGCGGAATCCGGCGATGCCTCGATCCGCATGGCCGATGCAGTGTGTCCAATGACACAGCCTGGCCCCGGAATCACCACGAACACGAACGGTTGTAGGAAATATCATGAATGACTCCATTGGTCTCTACTTGAACGACATCGGCAAGGTCCCCCTGTTGACCGCCGAAGACGAGCGAGAGCTGTCGCGCATCATCGAAACCGGACGCGAAGCACAGGCTCAGCTCGACGCCGGCAAGCGCGGCGTCGCCCTCAAGCGCCAGGTCCGCGAAGCCGCCAAGGCCAAGGATCGGTTCATCCGCTCCAACCTGCGCCTCGTCGTCTCCATCGCTCGTCGATACCCGCTGCCTCAGGGCATGGACCTGCTCGACCTCATCCAGGAGGGCAACCTCGGCCTCGAACACGCCGTCGACAAGTTCGACTGGCGCCGTGGCTTCAAGTTCTCGACCTACGCCACGTTCTGGATCCGTCAGGCGATCGGCCGGGCCCTCGACCAGAAGGCCAGCCTCATCCGCATCCCCGGTGACCGCTCCGCCAGCCTCCGCGCTGCGCTGCGTCAGGCCTCCGGCGACGGCGAAACCCTCGACCAGACCAACGCCGAACTGCACCGTCTCACCACGCCGGTCAGCCTCGACAAGACGGTCGGCGACGACGGCGACGCCACGCTCGGTGACCTGATGGCCAACGGCGACGGTACGCCCGAGGACCACGTGATGACGCTCGTCGACAGCGAACTGCTCGACGAACTGCTCGGCACGCTCGACTCGCGGGCCCGCTTCGCCGTCGAGTCCCGCTTCGGCCTCGTCGACGGCGAGCGCAAGAGCTTCCGCGAAGTTGGCGAGCAGCTGGGCGTCACCGCCGAAGCCGCCCGC
>JBGSII010000056.1:0-2377 GCA_041742555.1 Ilumatobacteraceae bacterium | reverse complement strand
GGCCGGCGCCGGGCTCTCGATCGCGCTGGCAGCCGACCTCCGCATCGCCTCGGAGCGTGCCGTGCTGGTGACGGCATTTGCCAACATCGGCGCCTCCGGCGACTTCGGCGGATCGTGGTTCCTCTCACAGCTCGTCGGCAGCGCCAAGGCCAAGGAGCTCTACTTCACGTCTCCTCGACTCACCGCCCGCGAGGCGATGGACCTCGGCATCGTCAATCAGGTGCTGCCCGACGACGGGTTCGACGAGGCCGCGCTCGACTGGTGCCGCACCCTCGCCGGCGGCGCCCCGATCGCATTGCGGCTGATGAAGCAGAACCTGAACCGGGCACTCGTGAGCGACCTCGCAACCGCACTCGACGCCGAAGCGCCGAACATGGTCGAATCGATGTCCACTGCGGACCACCGCGAAGCGGCAGCGGCTTTCGTCGAGAAACGCCGTCCCGTCTTCACGGGCACCTGACCGTCAGCCGCCCTTCTTGGCGCCCTTGCCGCCCGACTTGCCGGGTGCCTGGTCGGACTTGCCCTTGCTCGAACGTACCTGCTTCTCGACGAGTTCCTCGGTCTCCTCCTCGACCTCGGTCTCCTCCTCGACCTCGTCCTCGACCTCCACGTCCTCACCGTCGATCTCGTCGTCGGTCTCGGTGGCGTCGGGGTCGCCCGTCTTGCCGCACGACGACTGGGCGACGTCACGCTGAGTGAACGCTCCGATGTCGAGATCGCCGCGAGCCGCCGCACTCACCGTCTTGCCGTGGTTTCCCTCGAGACACAGATTCTCGTCGAACGCCGTGGTCTCGTCGTCGAGGTCGATGGGCTCCTCGGTCGTCTCGTCGTCCGTCGTGGGCTCCTCGCCGTCAGCCGGGGCCGGACCCGGCTCGTCGACGACCTCGCGCTCCTCGCCCTCCTGCTCACCGAGGTCCTCCCCCGCCGGCTCACCCTCCTCCTCACCGAGGTCCTCGCCCGCCGGCTCCTCCACCGGTTCCTCGGCGGGCTCCTCCTCGACGGGTTCCTCCTCGACGGGCGCCTCCGGCTCCAGGAGGTCGTAGGCGGCGGGACCGGCGGCAGCAACGCCGCCGAATCCGATGATGCCGGCGGCGATCAGTGTGGCGACGCGAGCGCGACGTGACGTGAACATGGTGGTTCCCTTCGATGCGTGGTTGGCAGCCATGAGCGCGACGACGTCCTGCTCTGATGCGAGCTCGGCCGGTGTGGCTGCGCTGCGCAACGGACCGAGCAGGTCGTCGAGATCGTCGAAATCACTCATGGCACCCTCTTGATCGTCTGGGGGGCTCCGTCCGTTACAGCCATCTTCCGACGCAGTCGCACCAGCCCGCGATGCACCAGTACGCGCACGTTGCCCTCCGACACGCCCATCACCGCCGCGACGTCAGCGATCGGGAGATCGTTGACCACTCGCAGCATCACGGCATCGGCGAGGTTGTCCGGCAGCGTCGACACCAGCGCGATCGCGCGATCCAACGAGTCGTGACGATCGTGCTCGACGTCGGCACCGGCGACATGGTCTGCCGACCGGATCGCCAGGCCGTTCCGGCGCACCACCCGACGGATCTCGTCGACGCTTCGACGGTGCGCGATCGTGAAGAGCCAGCGCCGGAAGTCGTCCGCCTCGCCCTCGAACCGGTCGATCGACCTCGCGATGTCGACCCACACCTGGGACGCCACGTCGTCGGGCGACGGCGTGCGTCGGGCCCGGAGATACCGCAGCAACGGCGCCTGATGGGTCCGCCAGAGTTCGGCGAGTGCGTCACGATCGCCGCGACGCGCTCGATCGAGCGTGGTCGGCGGGCGGCGCACCATGCGGCGTCATCGTCAGAAACGTCCTCGCCCTTGAATCTCCGATCGCTGTCAGCTGATCGACTCGATCACCGCGTACGTCTCGAGCGCAGCCAACGCGACCTGGGTGCCGTTCCGTCATCGTCGCCGGTCGGGGACGATCTCGAGTCGCACATCGTCAGCGACCCGTTCGACGACGTCGAAGCGACCTCGCCACAGGTCGTCGATCGTCGGGGCGGTCGGCGAGGCGATGGCAGGGGTGGCGTCGGCTCCTCCGAAGAACGCCGGGGCGACGTAGAGGACGTACCGATCAACGAGGCCGGCCGAATGGAACGACCCGATCACCCGGGCGCCGCCTTCGACCATCAGCTGGACGATGCCACGTCGGCCGAGTTCGTCGAGCAAGTCGTCGAGGTTGCCGCTCCATTCGAGACATGGATGCACCCTGGCCTGTGCAGGTGCCGACCCGAGGACGACCCGGAGGGGGTCGGTGCCGTCGACGTGGCGGACGGTGAGTGCCGGGTCGTCGGCGCGGACCGTCCCGGCGCCGACGAGGATCGCGTCGCTCTCGGCACGCAGGCGGTGC
>JBGSII010000055.1:0-2538 GCA_041742555.1 Ilumatobacteraceae bacterium | reverse complement strand
CGACCGCGAGCCCGCGCATGCGTTGGAACAACGCTGGGCGCGCCACGTCGCCGACACCGAGCGACGGCCCGCCGGCGATGCCGAAGCCATCCTTCAGCTGGAGCAGGCCGAGCACGATGGCCATGAGTGCGACGCCCCGTTGGATCCAGGGGAGGAACTCCGCATATGAGAGCGCGCTGTAGGCGCCGACGATGTAGAGCCCGTACATCGCCGAGGTGACGATCAGGAACACGGCGCCAACCAGGGCGACGCGTTGCCGTGACCCGCTGTGGAGCACCAGCGCCAGCAGGATCGACAGGACCCACAGCGAGCACGGGTTGATGCCGTCCACGAACCCGATGATCACGGTGCTCAGCAGCATCGATCTCCCGCCCAGGTCGACCTCGCCGACGATCGGCACGTCGACGAGGCGCGCATCGGACGACTCGACGGTCTGACCGCGGAGGGCCGCGTCGACGACCGCGCGGATCTCGTCGCCGGTCGCGCTGCTGAAGCCGATCCACACCCGATCGCCGATGAACGTCGTCGGGACGGCTTGCGCTTCGACGCCGGCGGCGTTCGCCGTCTCGACGAAGAGCTGCCGGTTGGCGGCACTGCCCCACACCTCGTACTCCTCGACGACGAGGTCGGGGTAGTCGGCACGGAGGTCCTCGAGGAACGCTCGCTCCGCCTCGCAGTGCGGGCAGCCGTCGCCCCAGAACAGGATCAGTTCGACCGGCTCGGACGGCTACGGCGCGGCTCGAACATCACGCGCCGAGGGTGCCGCCAGCGCGGCGATGGCGACCGCGGCGACGACGAACCCGAACCACCGCACGACGCGACCACGACTGCTCCGGTGACGCCGTGTGTGGTGTGCGTGAGTTGATCGAGCCATCCGGAGTCATCGTGCGCGGAAGCGCTGCCCTGCGAGCAGAGCCGGAGGGCACAAGCCGTCTCGTGACCTCTGGCACCGGATCAATGGACGTTCGGCTCTGGTGGCATCCGCACGGTGATGGTGCGATGGCGGTCGGGGATGGATGTCGTCGTCCCAGGAGGGGAACATGCTGACCGAAGTGACCGGACCTCCGTTCGAGGGGGTCGGACCGAACGTCAATGTGCTCCAGTCGCTGCAGCGATTGGCCACGCAGAACGGCGATCGGGTGATCGCGATGACCCGCGACGGCGACCACTTCGTCGACTGGACCGCCGCGCAGATGGCCGGGCGGATCCGCGAGGTGTCCAAGGGATTGGTGGCCTGCGGGGTCGAGCCGGGGGACAGGGTGGCGCTGATGTGTCACACGCGGTTCGAGTGGGTCGTCGTCGACATGGCGATCTTGTCGGCGGGCGCCGTGACCGTGCCCGTCTACGACACGTCGTCGGCCGAGCAGCTCGCCTGGATTCTCCAAGACAGCGGCGCGGTCGTGGCGATCGTCGAAACCGAGGCGATGCAGGCGGTGGCCGACAGCGTGCGCGCACAGGCGCCGGATTGCCGCGAGGTCGTCACGATCGACGCGGGCGGCACGAATGCCGGACTCGACCGGCTCGTGGCGCTCGGCGCCGACGTGGACGACGCTGAGATCGATCGTCGCTCGGTAGCGCTCGGCGCCGACGACACCGCAACGGTCATCTACACCTCCGGCACGACGGGCCGGCCGAAGGGGTGTGTCCTCACGCACGGGAACTTCTGCGCGAACGTCGCCCAGACCGTCGACGCGATCGGCGACGAGGTCCGACCCGACGACGTCGGGTTGCTGTTCCTGCCCCTCGCTCACTCGCTCACCAAGGGCAATCTGCTGTTCAGCCTGGATCGAGGGGTGCGCACCGGCTTCGCAACGGACATCGCACACCTCGGCGAGGAACTCGCGATGGTGCGCGCGACCGTCATCGCCGGTGTGCCCAGGGTGTTCGAGAAGGTCTACAACTCCGCGCAGCACACCGCACACGCCACTCGCAAGGGGCCGGTCTTCGATCGGGCCGCGTCGGTGGCGGTTCGATGGTCGAAGGAGCGTCACGCCGGCAACGTCCGTCCGTGGACCGCGCTGGAACACGCGCTCTTCGAACGCCTCGTGTACGGCAAGCTGCGCCATGCCCTGGGCGGCGGAATGCGGATCGCGTTCAGCGGCGGGAGCCCACTCGGCGAGCGGCTCACCCACTTCTTCGACGGGATCGGGGTCCAGATCTTCGAGGGCTACGGGCTGACGGAGACCAGCCCGACGCTCACGCTCAACCGGCCGGGGTCCTGGCGGCCCGGCACGGTCGGTCGGCCGTTGGCCGGCACGACGATCCGCATCGCCCCCGACGGGGAGATCCTGGCGAAGGGTCCGCAGGTGTTCGCCGGGTACTGGCGGAATCCCGAGGCGACCGCCGAGGTGATCGACGACGAGGGCTGGTTCCACACCGGCGACATCGGGGAACTCGACGACGACGGCTTCCTGCGGATCACGGGCCGCAAGAAGGAGCTCATCGTCACCGCCGCGGGCAAGAACGTCGCGCCCGCCCCGCTGGAGGACCGGTTGCGGGCGCACCCGCTGGTGAGCCAGGCGGTGGTCGTCGGCGACG
>JBGSII010000054.1:0-9941 GCA_041742555.1 Ilumatobacteraceae bacterium | reverse complement strand
GCCGGCACCAGGTGCGACACGAACGCAGCTGCGTCCAACAACTCACGATTCGGATCAGACGTTCCCTGCACCCCACAATTTTCGCTCATCACACCAAAAATCGCGAGCCTTTCCACCCGAATTGCTCAGCAGATTCCTAGTTGGGTGGTCGGAAAGTATCGGTCGAGGGTGCTCGCGTTCGTTGCCGGTTTCGACGAAAATTGGGGTGTGAGAGGTTCGACTGATCAGCAGGGGTCGTTGTCGGATGTGGCTGTGTTGTACGGCGATCTGCTCGACGACGAAGGGTTTCTCGTGACGTTGGGTGAGGCCCGCGGGTCGGTGTTCACCGACGCCGATTTCGACGGGTTGTACGCGTCGAAGCGGGGCCGTCCGTCGCATCCACCGTCGGTCCTCGCGGCGTTGCTGCTGGCGCAGGTGTTCTACGGGGTATCCGATCGCGAGGCCGAGCGCCGTTCCCGGTTGGATCTGTCATGGAAGGCGGCGTTGGGGTTGCCGATGGGGCATCGAGGGATCCCGCATGTGTGTCTGGTGGAGTTCCGGGCGCGGCTCGTCAAGGCCGGTCTGACTGGGTTGTTGCATGAACGGATGCTGGTCGTCGCGAAGCGTGCTGGTGCGATCGGGCATCGTCGGGTGGTTGACTCGACGGGGATCTCAGACTCGGTCGTCACCCAGGACACCGTGACGTTGATCCGCGCCGCGGCACGGCGCTGTCTGGACCGTGTCGACCGTGTCGATGCCGGCGCGGCTGACGAGCTGCGTAATGCGTTGACACGTCAGGACTATGACGATGCCGGCAAGCCGCAGATCTCGTGGTCATCGGCTGCGGCACGAGCCGAGTTGGTCGCCGAGTTGTTCGCCGATGCCACGACGATCATCGAGTCGTGCACGCCAATCGACGATCCTGAGCTCGCTGAGCATGTCGCGTTGCTGGCGGTGGTCGCAGCTCAAGACGTCGAGATCGTCGATGACGGTGACGGCCCGCGCGCCCAGATCCGACATGGTGTTGCGCCGGAGCGGATCATCTCGACCGTGGACACCGACGCACGTCACGGGCATCGTTCGCGGCGTGATCGCTACGACGGATACAAGATTCACGTGTCAGCCGACATCGACTCGGATCTGATCTGTTCGATCACCGCCACGACGGCCACGACCCACGACGCTGCAGTGCTCGACACATTGCTCGACACCGACCCGGTTCCGGTCGCCGAGGTGATCGCAGACACCCACTACGGGTCGGTCGAGACCCGCAAGACACTCGGTGGAGCCGGTGTCGAGTTGGTCGCCCCGGCACCACCGGCGTCATCACCGAAGGGATTGTTCAGCAAGGCCGACTTCGCGATCGACCTCGACGCGGCGACGATCACCTGCCCAGCCGGACACACCATGCCCATCCCGAGCCGGACCGATGGGAAACGAATCCAGGTTCGGTTCCCGACATCGGTCTGCGCCACGTGCCCGCTGCATGACAGATGCACCAAACGAGTCAAGGGGCGTGTCGTGGAGATCAACCCCGACGAAGACATCCTCGCTGCTGCCCGAGCCGCCCGGGCGACGCCAGAGTTCCGTGACCGCTACCGCGAGCGAGCCCGAGCTGAACGCAAAGTCGCCCAAGTCAAAGCACGCCAATCCAAGATCCCCTGGCGCGGACTCGTCAACGCCATCCACTGGGCCGAACTCCGCGCCGGAGCACTCAACTTGGACCGGATCGGCCGACTTGGCCTCGTGACCTGACCGGCAACCAGCCCCCACCCTGACCGCCACGCCATCGGCATCGACCCGGCGACGCAGACAGACCCGACCATGCGGCCACGGCCACGACCAAACAGCCATTGCCGACCAGCCAACTAGACTCGTGCAACGTGCCATACGTCTACGCCTTCGATCACAAGCACCGCCGCCCTCCCATGGAGTACAAGGACCTGCTGGGTGGGAAGGGGGCGAACCTCGCCGAGATGACGAGCGTGCTGAAGCTCCCGGTGCCACCGGGCTTCACCATCTCCACCGATGCGTGTCGCGACTACATGCACGGCGGCTGGCCCGACGGCCTCGACGAGGAGATCGCCAAGCACGTCTTCAAGCTCGAGAAGGCCATGGGGCGCAAGCTCGGCGACCCGTTCGACCCGCTGTTGGTCAGCGTCCGCTCGGGCGCCAAGTTCTCGATGCCGGGCATGATGGACACCGTCCTCAACCTCGGCCTCAACGACCAGAGCGTCGAGGGTCTCGCCCATTCGACCAACGATCCCCGGTTCGCCTACGACTCGTACCGTCGATTCATTGCGATGTACGGCCGGATCGTGCTCGGTGTCGACGGTGAGCCGTTCGAACACGCGCTCGATGCTGCCAAGGCCAAGGCCGGCACGGCACTGGACAACCTGATCCCCGCCGACGCGCTCGAGGAGCTGTGCGACGACTACAAGGTGATTGTCCAGAAGGAGACCGGCGCACCGTTCCCGCAGAAGCCGCGCGAGCAGCTCAACGGTGCGGTCGAGGCCGTGTTCCGGAGCTGGAACGGCGCTCGTGCAATCGCCTACCGCAACCGCGAGAAGATCGACCACGAGCTCGGCACCGCCGTCAACGTCCAGACGATGGTGTTCGGCAACCGCGACGACAACTCGGGCACCGGCGTCGGCTTCACCCGCAACGCGGCGACCGGCGAGAACAAGCCCTACGGTGACTTCCTCGTCAACGCGCAGGGCGAGGACGTGGTGGCAGGTATTCGCAACACCGAAGACCTCGACCACATGAAGAAGCACTTCCCGGTGATCCACGCTGATCTCCTCGAGATCTTCAAGCGGCTCGAGGAGCACTACACCGACATGTGCGACACCGAATTCACCATCGAGCAGGGCAAGCTCTGGATGCTGCAGACCCGCGTCGGCAAGCGCACGGGTGCAGCTGCGCTCAAGATGGCCGTCGACATGACGAAGGGGACCGGCGCAGGGTCACAACGCTGGAAGATCTCACGCGAAGAGGCGATCACACGGGTCTCTGCCGACCATCTCGACGCCGTTCTGCATCCCCAGTTCGCCTCGACGGGCAAGGTGCTCGCGAAGGGCCTCGGCGCATCGCCGGGAGCGGCGGTCGGCGCCGTGTACTTCACGGCTGACGAGGCTGCTGCCGCGAGCGAGCGTGGTGAGGACGTCGTGCTCGTGCGCAACGAGACGAGCCCCGACGACATCCACGGCATGATGGCGTCGAAGGGAATCCTCACCGCCCGGGGTGGGCTCGTGAGCCATGCCGCCGTCGTGGCGCGCGGTTGGGGCACGCCGGCGATCGTCGGTGCCGAGGAAGTCAAGATCAAGGGCGACCAGTTCACCGTCGGCGATGTCGTGGTGAAGAAGGGCGACGTCATCTCGATCGACGGCACGACCGGCCAGGTGATGCTCGGAGCGCTCGAGCTCCGCGCCTCCGAGCCGCCGCCCGAGTTCGACACGCTCCTCAAGTGGGCCGACGCGGTCCGCAAGGGCAAGCTCGGAGTGCGCGCGAACGCCGACACCGGTGAGGACGCGACCAACGCCCGTGAGCTGGGCGCCGAGGGCATCGGCCTGTGTCGGACGGAGCACATGTTCCTGGCGCCAGATCGGCTGCCGGTCGTGCGCGAGATGATTCTCGCCGCCACGCCCGCGCAGGAGGAGAAGGCACTCGAGAAGCTGCGGGCCGTTCAGGAAGCCGACTTCATGGAGATCCTCGAGGCGATGGATGGTTTGCCGGTCACGATCCGGCTGCTCGACCCACCGTTGCACGAGTTCCTGCCGTCGGCCGAGGAACTCCGCATCAAGGAAGCGACCAAAGGTCTCAGCAAGAAGGAGCAGGAGCTGCTGCACGCTGCGGAGAGCTGGGCCGAGCACAACCCGATGATCGGAACCCGTGGCGTGCGTCTCGGGGTCATCAAGCCGGGGCTGTACGCGATGCAGGCACGAGCGTTGCTGTCGGCAGCCGCCAAGCTGCGCGAGCTGGGCAAGAACCCGATCGTCGAGATCATGATCCCGCTCACGGTGACTCGTGAGGAGATGGCGCTCGCTCGGAGCTGGGTGCAGGCCGAGGTCGATGCGGCGCTGGCCGGTATGAAGAAGAAGCCGACGATCACGATCGGCACGATGATCGAGACGCCGCGCGCCGCGTTGCGCGCCGACGAGATCGCCGAGGTCTCCGACTTCTTCAGCTTCGGCACCAACGACCTGACGCAGCTCACGTTCGGCTTCAGCCGCGACGATGTCGAGAGTCGGATGATGCCGCAGTACCTCGAGCAGGGGCTGCTGAAGGCGAACCCGTTCGACACGATCGACCAGACCGGCGTGGGGGACCTCGTCCGACTCGGCGCCGAGCGCGGTCGAGCCACGAAGCCGGACCTCAAGCTCGGGGTGTGTGGCGAGCACGGGGGAGACCCTGCGTCGATCGACCTGTTCTACAAGGCGGGCCTCGACTACGTGTCGTGCTCGCCGTTCCGGGTCCCGATCGCACGCCTCTCGGCCGCGCAAGCGATCATCGCCGCCGGATCCTGAGCTCCGGTGTTACATCTGGGGTCAGACCCCAGATGTAACACCGGTACATTGACCCTGGCATGGGGATCGTCGACGAGGACATCGAGCGGCTGCGGTCGACCGTGTCCATCGTCGACACCATTCAGCAGTACGTTGCGCTGAAGCGGGTCGGGCGGAACTGGGTCGGCCTGTGCCCGTTCCACGCTGAGAAGAGCGGATCGTTCAATGTCCGCGAAGAGACGGGGCGATACAAGTGCTTCGGGTGCGACAAAGGCGGCGACGTGTTCACCTTCATCCAGGAGATCGAGCACCTCGACTTCCCTGGCGCCGTCGAGCACCTCGCCGCGAAGGCCGGAATCCAGCTCAACTACACGACGACCGGTCAGTCGAAGGAGCGGGCGCGCCGCAAGCAGCTCGTCGACGCGATGGACAGCGCCGTCGAGTGGTACCACCAGCGGTTGCTCAACGACCCCGACGCCCGCGCTGCCCGCGACTACTTGCGCCAGCGAGGGCTGTCCGGTGCCATCGCTCGCCAGTTCAAGTTGGGTTGGGCACCCGACGACTGGGACGCCCTGTCGCTCGGGCTCGGCGCATCACCCGACGTGCTGCAGTCCGTCGGTCTCGCCTTCCGGAACAAGCGCAACAAGATGCAGGACTCCTTCCGGGCACGCGTGATGTTCCCGATCTTCTCGGAGTCGGGCGAGGCGCTCGCATTCGGCGGGCGGATCCTGCCCGGCTCGGACGATCCTGCGAAGTACAAGAACTCCTCCGAGACGCCGATCTACACGAAGTCCAAGGTGCTCTACGGGTTGAACTGGGCGAAGTCCGACATCGCCAAACACGATCAGGTCGTCGTCTGTGAGGGCTACACCGACGTGATCGGCTTTCATCGTGCGGGTGTGTCCCGAGCAGTTGCCACCTGCGGCACCGCACTCACCGAGGAACACGTGCGCCTGCTGAAGCGCTACGCCAGCAAGGTCGTGCTCGCCTTCGACGCCGACGCCGCCGGGCAGGGCGCCGCTGCCCGGTTCTACGAATGGGAGCAGGCACACGCCGTCGAGGTGTCGGTGGCACGGCTTCCGCAGGGAAAGGATCCCGGCGACCTGGCACAGTCCGACCCTGACGCGCTCCAACGAGCGGTCGACGGTGCGATGCCATTCCTCGGGTTCCGACTCCAGCGCACGCTCAACGCCCGCCCTCTCGATTCGCCGGAGCACCGCGCTCGGCTCGCCGAGGAAGCGATGGCCGTCGTCAACGAGCATCCGAACCCGAACGTGCGCAAGCTGTATGCCGGGCAGGTTGCCACCAAGGTCGGACTCCCCGTCGGCGACCTCGTGCAAATCGCCGAGCGCGGCTCGCGGCGACCGGCGATCCAGGTGGCGCCGAAGCGGTCTCGGGGCCCGATGGAGAATGCCGAGTTCGCGGCGCTCGTCCTGCTGGTCCAGGACTGGGACGAGATCGCCCCGTGGCTGATCGAGCAGTTGTTCGACGATGACGTGAATCGGATGGCGTTCGTCGCGATGGCCGAGGCGCGTGGAGATCTCGATCAGGCGCTACAGATCGCCGCGCCGGACGCACGCGAGGTGTTGGAGCGAGCGGCGGTGGCTGACCTCAACCTGCAACCCGACGTCGAGGCGAGGACACTGATCGCCGCTGCGGCGCGCCGAGAGTTGACCAACCACGTCCGTCTCGACGATCCCGCGGTGATCGAGGAGGATCGTGCAGCGCGGCTCGACATCGACGCGCTCAACGAGACCGACCGATCTCGTGCCATGGCTGCTGCCGAGTCGTTGCTAGGTTGGCTCAATCGACGGTCAGGGGAACGAAACAGTGGGGGCTGACGACGTCCCCACGGACGAGCAGGCGAGCCGCGGCGCGCCGTTTGCGGGTGTCGACGTCGACGAATGGGACGACCTGATGGGTCGCGGGCGCGAGGCCGGCGCCGTGCACGCGGAGGATGTGGCGCACGTCCTGCGTCATGTCGAGTTGTCCGGTGACGTGCTGACAGAGGTCCGAACCGCGATGGAGGGCGAAGGCATCGTGATCGACGAAGCCGTCGACCACTTCGCCGACGACACTCCGTCGGCCGGCGGGCGACGTCTCGTCGTCGAGGACGAGCGGAACGCGGCGGCGAACGACCACGACGAGCAGCTGCTCAGCCGCGGACGGGGTCGTCGTACCCGCAAGGCGGGACCGCGGGGCGACAACAGCACGTCCGACACCGTTCGGCTCTACCTCCGCGAGATCGGTCAGGTCGATCTGCTCACCGTCGAGGACGAGCGTCGCCTCGCCCAGTTGATCGAGGAAGGCAAGGTTGCGGCGGCCCGGATCGACAAGATCGTGAACTCGACGGGGTTCGAGCCTGGCGAGGAGCGGATGCTGCTGCGAAAGGTCAGCAGGGGAGAGCGGGCCAAGAGTGAATTGACCCAGGCGAACCTGCGCCTCGTGGTCAGCATCGCCAAGCGGTACTCGGGGCGTGGGATGCAGCTGCTCGACCTGATCCAGGAGGGCAACCTCGGACTGATGCGAGCAGTCGACAAGTTCGACCACACCAAGGGGTTCAAGTTCTCGACCTACGCGACCTGGTGGATCCGCCAGGCGATCACCCGATCGATCGCCGATCAGGCCCGAACGATCCGCATTCCCGTCCACATGGTCGAGCACATGAATCGTGTCACTCGGGCCAAACGTCAGATGCACCAGGAACTCGAGCGTGAGCCCACGGTCGAGGAGCTGGCCGAGAAGGTGCAGCTGCCGCCCGACCGGGTGCGAGAGCTGCTGCGGATCTCGCAGGATCCGCTGTCGCTCGACTCGCCCGTCGGCGACGAGGACGAGGCCAACCTCGGTGATTTCATCGAGGACGAGTCGGTCGACAGCCCCGCCGACGCCGCCACCCGCATGATGCTGCACGATGCGGTGAGTGAAGTGCTCGGTGAGCTGTCCGAGCGGGAGCAGGAGATCGTGCGGTTGCGGTTCGGTCTCGACGGCGGGCGAGCCAAGACGCTCGAGGAGGTCGGTCAGGAGTTCGGAGTGACCCGCGAACGGATCCGCCAGATCGAGGCCAAGACCCTGGCGAAGCTGCGCCACCCTCAGCGCTCCGAGCGTCTCCGCGAGTTCCTCGAAGTCGAGTGACCTCTCGAGTGTGATGGTTCGGGTCGCGGCGATAACGTCGTCGTTCGACCTTCCGGGATAGCTCAGCTGGCAGAGCAATTGACTGTTAATCAATGGGTCGCAGGTTCGAGCCCTGCTCCCGGAGCGTGTGAAAAACGGACCCTCGAGTGTCTCGAGGGTCCGTTTCTCGTTTTCGACCAGCGATGACCTTGGTCGGTTGACGCGGCGTCCGATCTCGTGGATCGTGATGGCGTAGGTGCAGCCAACGAAGAGGAGAACTCGACATGTCGATGTCGCTTGACGGGGCGGTCGCGATCGTCACGGGTGCCGCTCGGGGAATGGGGGCACAGCACGTGCGAGGACTCGTGGACGCGGGAGCCAGAGTCGTGGCGACCGACGTCCTCGATGATCTTGGCCGCCCCCTCGCTGACGAACTCGGTGATGCCGTGATGTACCGCCATCTCGATGTCGCCGACGCGGAGGCCTGGGAAACAGTGGTGGCTCAGGCCGAGGAGGCGTGGGGCCCGGTGAAGGTGCTGGTCAACAACGCAGGCATCGTCATGTTCGGCCCCCTCGACGCGCTGTCGCCCGCCGACTGGCAACGCACGATCGACATCAACCTCACCGGTGTGTTCCTCGGGATGCGCGCCGTCATCCCCTCCATGAAGCGGGCCAACGGGGGAGCGATCGTCAACATCTCCTCCACCGCCGGACTGCAGGGATACGCCAACCTCGGCGCGTACGTCGCCAGCAAGTGGGGCGTTCGCGGGCTCACCAAGACCGCTGCGCTCGAGTTGGGGCCCTCGAACATCCGGGTCAATTCGATCCACCCCGGCCCGATCCGCACGCCGATGACCGACGGTCTCGACCTCGAGTCCGTCGCCGGTCAGCCGATCCCACGCGTCGGCGAACCCGAGGAGGTGACGGCGATGTTGCTGTTCATCCTCCAGGAGGCCACCTACTCGACCGGACACGAATTCGTCATCGATGGCGGCACGATCGTCGGTCAGACCGTCCGGATGCCGAACGAGTGATCGGCGGGCGGGTGACGCTGCTGGATAGCTTGGGTCCTCACCCGGGTTTGGGGCGGTAGCTCAGTCGGTTAGAGCAGCGGACTCATAATCCGTGGGTCGTGGGTTCGAGCCCCACCCGCCCCACCATCATCCGCCCCACCACCATCTCTTGATCGAGACGGACCGTGCGTTGGCGGCCGCAGCGGTCGCGTCGCTCATTGCGCCGACGGTGGAAACCAGTGGAACCAAATGAGGTACCGAGCAGAGCGGCGGCGAGAAGTAGTGTTCCTTCGATGGGGCGATCGGATGCGCGCGTCGATCAGGTTCGCACCTTCGCTCGGGAGGCTCTTCGTTCGGACGGACTGTCGGCGGAGCATCAACCGGTGGGCTTCGGAAACGAGAACTGGAGACTGCGCGACACCGACGGATCGTGCTACGTCCTGAAGATCGGCGACAGCGGCAACGGTGCCAAGTGGCGCTCCTCGCACGTGGCTCTGGAGCTTGCTCAGGCGGCTGGGCTGCAGGTGCCCCGACTCGTCCACCTCGGTGAGCTGGACGGACGACTGGTGCGGATCTTCACCTGGATCGACGGCGAAACGGCGACCAGCATCGAGCCCGGGACGGACAGGAGCGAGCGGTTGCTGCGAACGACTGGCGCTGCCGTTCGCACCTTGCATACCGTCGGGCGAGACTCGTTCAGCTCTCGGCTCGACGGATCTACGCTGACGTTCTCGACCTGGCGGGCATACGTCGATCATCGCCTCACCCAGATCAGATCCCGCTGCGAGGAGACCGGAGCAGTTGAACCTGCCTTGCTCGATCGGGCGTGCGGGCTCGCGACTGATCTGGCAGCTGATGTCGAGGGCAGCGCCGAGGCGGTCCTCTGCCATCGAGATCTCCACCCCGACAACCTCATCGTGGACTCCGAAGGAGCGCTGATCGGCGTCATCGACTGGGACGCAGCCGAAGCGTGGGACCGCGCCGGCGACTGGTTCAAGCTCGAGTTCGACCTGCTCGCCGCTCACCCCGACGGTTCAGAGATCTTGCGGGCCGCCTACTTCGGCGCTGACCCACTCCCCGACAAGTGGGCCGAGCGGCGGCGGCTCGTCCACCTCATCGAGTCGCTGAACATCCTTCCCAACGCGATGACTCAGGATTGGACCGATGAGTTCTCCGATCGAGCGCGGACTCACTTGCTGGCCACGCTTGACCAGTAGGGCGAGCGTCCATCACCTCGCTCGATCGGAGCGCCCGCCGCGCGACCGACACGTCGGTGACGCTGCCGAGCATGTAACGAACTCGGTGTCGTGAGTCCCGCAACGCGGGACTCACG
>JBGSII010000053.1:0-8261 GCA_041742555.1 Ilumatobacteraceae bacterium | reverse complement strand
GGCCGTGCCGCACCGGTCGGGTCGGTTCGGAGCCAGGCGTACACGCTCTGGTCGGCGTCCGCAGCCTCCACCCAGCGCATGCCGCCGGGATCACTGTCGCCGCGGTGCAGCGCCGGCTCCGCTGCGTACAGCCGGTTCAGGTCGGCCAGCCACTCACGCACCCCGCGATGCCAGTCGACGTCGTGCAGTGTCCAGTCGAGCGTGCTCTCGTGGTTCCACTCCGATCGCGTCGCCAGCTCGCCACCCATGAACAACAGCTTCTTGCCCGGCTGCGCCCACTGCATTCCGTAGAGCAGCCGCAGGTTGGCGAACTGCTGCCAGTCGTCGCCGGGCATCTTGCCGAGCAGTGAGCCCTTGCCGTGGACGACTTCGTCGTGGCTCAGTGGGAGCACGAAATGTTCGCTCGCGGCGTACACCGAGCGGAACGTGATCTCGTCGTGATGCCAGCGGCGGTGGATCGGATCGCGCTGGACGTAGGCGAGCGTGTCGTGCATCCACCCCATGTCCCACTTGAAACCGAAGCCGAGGCCGCCGTCGTAGGTCGGTCGGCTCACCTTCGACCACGACGTCGACTCTTCGGCCATCGTGGCGACATCGGGGAACTCGCTGTAGATCGCTTCGTTGAGCTGACGCAGGAACATGATCGCGTCGAGGTTCTCTCGCCCGCCGAACTCGTTCGGGATCCACTCGCCGTCCTCGCGGGAGTAGTCGAGGTACAGCATCGACGCCACCGCATCCACCCGGAGCCCGTCGACGTGATACCGATCGAGCCAGCACAGCGCGCTCGAGATCAGGAACGAACGCACTTCGTTGCGGCTGTAGTTGAAGATCGCCGAATTCCAGTCGGGGTGGTACCCCTGCCGCGGGTCAGCGTGCTCGAACAGGTGCGTCCCGTCGAACTCGTAGAGTCCGTGGCTGTCGTTGGGAAAGTGCGAGGGAACCCAGTCGAGGATCACGCCGATGCCGCGTTGGTGCAGACGGTCGATCATGCGCATCAAGTCCTGAGGTGTGCCATACCGAGCGCTGGGTGCGAAGAACCCGGTGGTCTGGTAGCCCCATGATCCGTAGAACGGGTGCTCCATGATCGGGAGGAGCTCGACGTGGGTGAAGCCGTGCGCCAGCACGTGATCGGCGATCGGGTCGGCGAGTTCGTCGTAGCGTGGGAAGCGCTTGCCGTCGGTGACGTGACGCCCCCACGAGCCGAGGTGCAGTTCGTAGATCGACACTGGGGCGTCGAGCGCGATCCGGCCGCGCCGCGAGGCCATCCAGTCACCGTCTCCCCAGTCGTAGGACAGATCGGCGATCACCGACGCGATCGACGGGGGCGCCTCGGTGGCACCGCCCACCGGATCGGACTTCTCGATCGTGGCGCCGGTTGGGGTCGTGACGCGGTACACGTAGGAGTCGCCGATGGCGGCACCGTCGACCCAACCGCTCCAGACCCCCGATCCGCTCGGGCCGAGTTCGCGTTCGTGTGTCCAGCCGTCGAACGACCCGACGACGGCGACCGCCCGAGCGTTGGGCGCCCACACCGCGAAGTTGCATCCGCCCTCGCCGGGCTGAGCGCCGAATCGCCGATGGAGGTATCGGTGGGTGCCTTCGTTGAAGAGGTACCGGTCGAGTTCGTCGGCGCTCATCGGTGATCGTCCGATGCGCCGTGACGGCGCGCGAGCGTGCGGAGCCGTGCTCGGACCGCAGGGTCGCCGAGCGTCTCCGACGTCGGTCGGTCGAGTCGGCGTGACCACAGCTCGGGTCCGACCCGACCGGGCAGGTTGTGGGGGCGGACCTCGCCGACGAGATCGTCGAGGTCCGCGATCAAGAGGTACGCGTCACTCCACGAGAGGCGTTCGAGCATCTGGTCGACGACCGCATCCCATCGTTCGGCGATCTCGCAGCCGTGCGCATCGCCCAGCCGGCGTCGGTAGTCGCTCGTGTCGGTCGTGGCCACCAGCTCGGCGATCGGTTCCATGTCGTGGGTTCGGATGCCGGCGACCGTGCGCGACGGAATGTGGGGGAGTGGGTCATCGTCCAGGTGGAACTGTTCTTCGTACATGCCGAGCATGTCCCATCGCTCGAACGCCTCGGACACCTCCGGTGGGACGGTGCCGAGATCCTCTCCCACGATGGTGACATCGGCCGCCGCTGCCGAGGCGGCGATGACGGCGAGGATCTCCTCGCGGGGGTACGTGACGTAGACGCCCTGCGAGGCCGAACACCCGTCGGGAACCCACCACAGCCGGTGGACGGCCATCGCGTGATCGATGCGCAAGATGTCGGCGTGACGGCCGACCCGTTCGACGAGTTGGCGCCAGAGCCGGTGCCCGCTCGCGTGCATCGCAGCCGGTAGCGGGGGCGGGAAGCCCCAGTTCTGGCCGTCGGCGAAGAACGCATCGGGCGGCGCGCCGACGCTCATCTGCGGCGCGAACATCGATGGATCCGCCCAGACCTCGTAGCCCTCGGGATGGGATCCGATCGGGAGGTCGAGAGCGAGCGCAGCGGCGTGCGGGTCCGAGTGGATCGCTCCCAACTGCTGATCGGCGAGGAACTGCGCGAGCAGATGTGACTGTTCGACGACGAGGTCGCCGCCGGCGTCGCGCCCCGCCCGGAATCGTGCGTAGGCACCGACGTCCGGATGGGCGGCAGCGAACCGGGCCACCTCGTCCTGCATCGCCGGGCTCATCGCTGCGGCTGCCTCGACCAGTTGACCACGGCGACGCTCGGAGAGTGCCCGCCAGTCGATGAAGTCCCCGATCGGCGGCATCGGTGCCAGTGGGAGACCGGTGTCGTCGAGGTACACCTCGTTCCAGTGGAGGCGGCTGACCGGCGAGTACGGACTGGGGTCGAACGGGTCGTCCAGGTAGGCCGCATACAGCGGCAACGTCGAGACCACGTCGAGGCCGTGCGCCTTGGCGGCGCGGGCGAAGTCGTGCAGATGCGCGAACGACGGGAGCGGACGATGGTGCTCCCACAGCGCGTACGTGGGTGCGAACAACCCGCCGGTGCGGTCGAAGCGTGCGTCGCGTTCCATCGTGGCGGGAGCGCACACGACGACCGACTCACCGGGACCTCGGTCGGATTCGAAGACCAACGAGTGGCAGCCGAACGGCAGGTCGTGGGGCAACTCGATCGTGTCGGTGACCTCGCCGTGACGGAAGGCGAGGTCGATCTGGTGTCCGGCCACCGTGAGCGTCGCCTCCGACACCCGAGCGCCGACGCTGACCGATCCGGCACTCGCCAGGTGCAGCGCTGCGGTCAGCCGCGCTGTCGAGGCCGCTTCGTCCCGGTCGGCTTCCAGGACCTCGATCACGCGAGTGAGGGTCGCTGGGTCGGCGTGGTGCAGCTCGCCCGCCACGTCGTGATAACTCGTCAGGATGCCGAGTTCCTCGGCACGGGCGAGCACAGCATCCGTCATGACACCATCATCGCCCCTCCCGCCCCGTTTGTGTGCAGATTCGGATGGACCGTCCCAGCCAGATCCGCACGCAAACAGTCCGGGTGGTCGGAGGTCAGTCGCCGGCGACGGGGGTCACGGGCACGGCGAGGGGCGCCTCGGCATGGTGACGCTTGGCCTCGCCGGCCTCGATGGCCTCGAGGAGATGGATCGAGATGTCGGCGACGCGCACCTGATCCTCCTCGACGCCCGCACCTTTCACGCCGTCGTCGAGCATGATGTAGCAGAAGGGGCACGCAGTCGCGACCCGGCTGGCGCCGGTCGAGATCGCCTCGGCCGCCCGCTCGTCGTTCACCTTGGTGCCGGTGCTCTCCTCCATCCACATGCGCGCACCGCCGGCGCCGCAGCACATCCCCTTCGTGCCGTTGCGTGGCATCTCGACCACCTCGACACCCTTGATCGACGCGACGACCTTGCGGGGCGCCAGGTAGACGTCGTTGTGGCGGCCGAGGTAGCACGAGTCGTGGTAGGTGATGCGTTCTTCGAGGGTCGCGTCGCGGACGTCGAGCTTGCCCGACTCGATCAGCTGCTCGAGCAGCTGGGTGTGGTGGATGACCTCGTAGTTGCCGCCGATCTGCGGGTACTCGTTGAGCAGTGTGTTGAAGCAGTGCGGGCACTGGGTGATGATCTTCTTCACACCCATGCCGTTGAGCATCTCGACGTTCGGCTGCGCCAACATCTGGAACAGGTACTCGTTGCCCGAGCGACGAGCCGAGTCGCCGGTGCACATCTCCGACGGCCCGAGGATGGCCACGTCGATCCCGGCCCGGCGCAGGAGCTGTGCCATTGCCTGGGTGACCTTCTTGTTCTTGTCGTCGAACGACCCAGCACAACCGACCCAGTAGAGGTACTCCGCTGTCAGGGTCTCGCCGGGGTCGACGATGCTCACGCCGTCGATGCCGTCGGCCCAGTCACCGCGCTCACCCTGGTTCATGCCCCAGGGGTTCTGCTGGTTCTCCATCGCCCGGTAGGCGTTGCCCAGCTCGGCGGGGAAGTTCGACTCCATCAGCGACAGGTAGCGACGCATGTCGAAGATCTTGTCCGTGATCTCGATGTTCACCGGGCAGATCTCGTCGCAGGCCTTGCAGGTGGTGCACGCCCAGATCTCCTCGGGCGTGATGCGCTCGAACAGCGAGTTGGCACTGACGGTGATCTCGGCGTCGGTACCGAGCGGTGGGGAGACGACCGGCGACCCGGTGGCGGCCATCACCTCGCCGGACTTCAGGACGATCTCGCGAGGATCGAGCGGCTTGCCCGTCGCGTGGGCGGGGCACACGCTGGTGCAGCGGCCACACATCGTGCAGGCGTCGAGGTCGAGCAGTTGCTTCCACGTGAAGTCCTCGACCGTTGATGCGCCGAAGCTCTCGAGCTCGGTCTCCTCGAGGTTCGGCATCGGCCGCATCGCGCCCTTCGGGCGATCCTTGTCCTTGAGGTACATGTTGAGCGGCGAGGTGAAGATGTGGCGCAGCATCGTCAGCGGCAGCAGTGCGAGGAAGGCGATGAAGCTCAGGACGTGGATGATCCACCAACCCTGGTGCCAGGTGCTGAGGGTGTCCGCCGACCAGCCGTCGACGAGCGTGGCGAGCGGGTAGCCGATGAAGGCCCACTTCTCGTAGTCGGGCATCCCTTCCTGGGCGATGCGGAACATCTCGGCGCCGAACCCCGTGACGCCGACGGCAAAGAAGGTGCCGAGAATGGCGGCGTGCTCCGGCTTCGACTTGATACGGATCCGGTACGGGCGCTGTACGTAGCGACGCACGATCGCCCAGACGATCCCGGCCAGGAACACCAGACCGGCGGCGTCGCCGACGAAGGCGTAGGCCTTGTAGGTGGTGCCGTGCAGGAACTTCAGCGACTCGGGAAGCTGGTGGTCGATCTCGAGCACGGTCGTGACGCCGAGCAGGACGAGGAACCCGAAGTAGATCATCGAGTGCATGAGCCCGGCGCCGGCGTCGCGCAGCAGGGTCTGCATGTACGCCCCGGCGCGGAAGTCCTTCAGTCGCTGGGCCGCGTTCTTCGAGGTGGTGTGGCGTTGGGCGGGCGCCCCGCGCTCCCAGTTCTTCATCCGGTTGGCGAACATGAAGGCGCCCCAGACGATCATCACCGGGATGACGGTGTAGAACGCGAGCTGGATCGGTCCGGGGATGTTGACGAACACCGTGCGGTGGATGGCGTTGTCGTTCTCCCAGCCGGTGATCTGCGGCAGGATGCCGGACACGATGGCGAAGAGCCCGATCGCGATTCCGAGCACCAAGGCGAGCTGGTGGGGCTTGACGCGGGCGGGCGGTTTCGGCTCGCCGGACGCGTTGGTGGCGGGTTCGCTGCTCATGACGGCGGCAACGCTAGTCGTTGGCGTCGCGACCAGTCACGTCCGCTGCCTGTTACATCTGGGGTCAGACCCCAGATGTAACAGGTGTCAGCCGAAGTACTGGCGGTCGAGATCGCGGATGCGGGCCGCCAAGCTGGAGAGCAGCTTGTGCGAGATCGCCGGCACCGAATCGATCACGCCCAGGAAACGGCGCTGGTCGATGACGAGCAACGTGCAGTCGGTTTCGCAGATCGCCGTCGCCGTGCGCGGGCCATGGTCGAGCAGCGACAGTTCGCCGACGACAGCGCCCGGCCCGAGCGTGGCAACCTTGCGACCGTTGCGCTTGATCTCGATCTCTCCGTCGAGCACGACGAATGCCTCGCGCCCTGTCTGGCCTTGATCGACGATGAGGGTGCCGGCCGTCATGCGGATCTCATCACTCGCCCGTGCAACCTTCTCGAGCTCCTTGTTGTTGCACCCACTGAAGAGTGAGACCTCACGAAGCGTGTCCAGGTGTTGTTTCTTGCTCGCCATGGCCGGAACCTTAGGCGGTTCGGCCCCCTCGGATGATCAGTGGAGCGACGGCGTCCGTTCAGCGAGTCGGAGTGTCGCGTGCAGCGATCTCGGCCGCGACCGCCGGCAGACGATCGATGAGGCTGAGGTGCCCGCAGTCCGGCACCACACGGAGCTCGGACCCGGGGATCAACGACGCCGTGTGCTCGCTGTGTGACAGCGGGACGAGTTGATCGTCCGCGCCGTGCACGACGATCGTGGGCGCAGTGATCGTCGCGGGGTCGAAGCTCCAGGCACGCCCTTGCACGGTGATGTCGTGGGCGTAGCCGGTGACGCCCTGGACGAACGCCTCGGCCATCGTCGCCATCAGCGACGTGAGGTTCGCCGCGTCGGCCAGCCATGCGTTGTCGACCGCTCCGAGATCCATGTTGCCGCCGAAGAAGCCCGACCCGTCGGCGCCGTAGCGCTCCACGCACCAGGCCACCGCAGCGTTCTCGTCGTCCATCGCCATGATGTCGAGTTCCGACTGCAGGTACCCGTCGCTCGCGTCGGGCCACGACATGTCGGTGTTCCCGGCGGCGATGACCGCGCCGACGACACGGTCGCCCAACAGCGATGTGCAGGCCACCGTGTACGGCCCTCCGGACGACAGACCCATGACGGCGAATCGGTCGATGTCGAGGTGGTCCGCAAGTGCAGCGACGTCGTCCGCCCAGTCGGCTGTGGTTCTTCCGGAGCGCGGCGTCGATCTGCCGTAGCCCGGTCGATCAGCGGTGATCACCCGGGTGTTCATCGCGCCGAAGGCTTCGTCGAGTGCCGTCAGTTCGAGCCTCCCGCCGGGCGCACCGTGGAAGTAGAACACGACTCGGCCACCGGGCGCCCCGATGTCGGTGTACGCCAGCGTCCGCCCGTCCGGCAACGTCATCGTCGAATCGGCCATCTCGTGAAGCTAGACCTTCCGCCGGAGCGGTCGTGGATCCGGGTCCGACGGCTTCCAGCGCGAGTGCGCTGGGTCCGACTCGGTGCATCTCGTACTGTTTCGCCGATGACGATCGACGCCTGGATCACACTCGTGGTGCTCATCGTGACCTTCGGCGTCCTTGCGTTCGACCGTCTGCCCGCGGCGGGAGCGATGGGCGCCGCGGTGGGCGTGCTCCTGCTCACCGACGTGATCGACCAGGGCGAGGCACTGTCGGGGCTCTCGTCGTCGGCTCCGGTCACGATCGCCGCCCTGTACGTTCTCGCCGGTGCGGCGACCGTGACGGGAGCGTTGTCGCCGCTCATCGACCGGGTGCTCGACGGGTCGTCGGGCCGCACGAGCGGGGGAGCTGCCGCCGGGAGCCGGTCACGGCTGGCCAGGCTGTCGGGAATGGCCGGAGCGCTCTCGGCGGTGCTTCCCAACACGCCGCTCGTGGCGCTCGCTGCTCCGCGTGTCGTCACCTGGTGTCGCCGGTCCAGTGTGTCGGCGTCGCCGTATCTGATGCCCCTGTCCTACGCAGCGGTGCTCGGCGGTGTCGTCACGGTGATCGGAACGTCGACCAACTTGGTCGTGTCCGACCTCCTGGTCGCCCAGGGCGGTGATCCGCTCGGCGTCTTCGAGATCACCGGAGTCGGTCTTCCGGTCGCTGCGGTGGGCGTCGCAGTACTCGTGCTCACCGCCCCACGGCTGTTGCGTCATCGCCATGGTGCCGGCGTCGAGGCCGCTGCGGCGTCGCAGCCGTACACGATCGCGCTCAGGGTGGACGCCGATGGCCCACTGGTCGGCCAGACGATCGACGAAGCCGGGCTGCGCCACCTGCGGGGCGTCTTTCTGGCCGGCGTCGAACGCGGTGGCATGGTCATCCCGGCGCGACCCGGGACCATGCTCGGTGCGGGCGACGTGTGCTACTTCGCAGGCGACGTCGTCGACGTGGTCGATCTGCTCGAGATCCGAGGTATGTCGAGCGCGGAGGACGCGCACCTGGTCGGCGCCGGCGACCGGCCGGACGC
>JBGSII010000052.1:0-11245 GCA_041742555.1 Ilumatobacteraceae bacterium | reverse complement strand
GGCCGCGCGGGCAGCGGCGTCGCCCGCCGGGAGGTCGGCCAATCGGTCGTGCAGCGGGGTCATGGAAGCTGGATCATCGCAGGTCCCCGCCGCCGCCGTGGAGATCGAGCAAGTCTGTGGGCGACAGGAGCCGGAGTGCGCGGCCCGCCACCATGAGCAGCGTGTCGTCCGCGATGGCGGCCCATCGCTGGTTGACCAGACCGAGGGCATCTCGGTAGCGACGCCCGAGCGGCGTGTCCGGATGGACCCCGAGTCCGACTTCGTTGCTGATCACGATCGTCCGGCCGGCCTTTGCGCGGCACCGGTTGGCGGCCTCCTCGGCTGCGTCGAGGATCGAGTCGTCGGAGCGGCCGTGCCACATCAGGTTCGACGTCCACAACGTGAGACAGTCGATGATCAGCACGTCGGTCTCGGCGCCGATCCGATCGAACGCGCCGATCAGGTCGATCTGCTCCTCGATCGTCTCCCAGCCGAGGGGTCGCTCCTCGCGGTGTCGAGCGATGCGCCGCTCCATGTCGTCGTCGAGTGGTGGTGCCGTGGCGAGATAGACGACCCGTCCACCGTGCTGTTCCGCGTAGCCCACGGCGAACGAGCTCTTCCCGCTGCGTGCACCGCCGAGCAGGAGCGTGACCGACATCGCTCAGTAGTCGATCCCGCGCATGGCGCGGATGCCCTGCTGGTAGGCGTGCTTGACCTCGACCATCTCGGTGACGGTGTCAGCGATCTCGATGAGCTCGGGTGCTGCGTCGCGCCCGGTGATCACCACGTTGACGTGGCGGGGTCGATCCCGCACCGCCTCGACGACCTCGCCGATCGGGAGCCACCCGAAGCTCGACAGGTAGGTGAGCTCATCGAAGATCACGAGCTGATGCTCGCCGGCGTTCATGAGCCCGACCGCCTTCGACCACCCCGCGCGTGCGTGGGCGATGTCGTTCGACATGTCCTCGGAGTCCCACGTGAAGCCCTCGCCGAAGGCGAACCAGTCGACGCCGAGCTGGCGGCCGATCTTCTCTTCGCCGACCTTCCAGTCGCCCGACTTGATGAACTGGACGACGGCGACGTTCCAGCCCCGCGCCACGCCGCGGATCATGATCCCGAATGCCGACGACGACTTGCCCTTGCCGTTGCCGGTGTTGACGACGACCACCGAATCGGCGCTGCGCAGCCCGTCCGGGCGCGGGTCCTCGGTCGGGGCCGTGCTGTCGCCGGTCGGTTGGTCGGAGGCGGGCGTGTCAGTCATCGAATCGGTGAGCGTATGCGCCGTCGGCTACCGTGGCACTGTCGACGACGCAGCGAAGTCCGGTGAGATTCCGGCGCTGTCCCGCAACGGTGATGTCGGTCGGTCCCCGCCACGTCGGCGGTGAA
This sequence comes from Ilumatobacteraceae bacterium, assembly GCA_041742555.1. GTDB lineage: Bacteria > Actinomycetota > Acidimicrobiia > Acidimicrobiales > Ilumatobacteraceae > Sva-07. Next base: position 9,880 of record JBGSII010000052.1, on the reverse strand, counting down.
CGGCTGGCGAGTCCGGTCGCCTGCCCGCCGACGCGACATCATCCCTCGAGGCAAGGGACGGCTCGCCGGTCGGTCCGCCGACCTCGAACCCCGCTTGTCCTCCTCACATGGAGGAACAACATGCAGACATCGCGACGTCGGGCACCGCTCGGCACCCGAACTCTGGTCGGCGCGGTCGCCGGCCTGAGTCTCCTGCTCGCAGCGTGCGGCAGCGACGACTCGACGAGCGAGTCGGCATCGACCGATGTCGCCGCCACCGAAGCAACCGAGACCAGCGAGCCAGCCGGCGAGTCGCCCAGCGGTTCGACGGCTCCGTCGACCCCGGACGAGGCCGGCGGGTCGATCCCCGGACGGATCGTGTCGTTGAGTCCGACGCACACCGAGATCCTCTTCGCCATCGGTGCCGGCGACCTGCTCGTCGCCGTCGACGACCAGTCGAACTACCCGGCCGAGGTGGCGGACCTCCCCAACGATCTCTCGGGCTTCGAGCCGAACGTCGAGGCCATCGCCGCGTACGAACCCGACCTCGTCGTCATCGGTGGCGATTTCACCGGACTGGGCGACCAGCTCGATGCTGTGGGCATCGACTGGTGGGACGGCCCTGCGGCGACGACGCTCGACGACACGTACGCCCAGATCGAAGAACTCGGCGACGTCACGGGCACCTCCGATGCCGCACTAGCCCTCGTCGCCGAGATGCAGGCCGGTATCGACGAGATCGTGGCGGCGACGCCCGTTCCACAGGAACCGCTGACGTTGTACCACGAGCTCGATCCGACGCTCTTCAGCGCCGACTCGACGACGTTCATCGGTGAGCTGTACGGCCTGCTGGGGCTGCGCAACGTCGCTGATGGCGCCGAGGGTGACTCCGGAGGGTTCCCGCAGCTCAACGCCGAGTTCCTCGTGTCGGCAAACCCCGACCTGATCTTCCTCGCCGACACCAAGTGTTGCGCCGAGACCGCGGAGACCGTCGCCGCCCGGCCCGGCTGGGACGCCATCGCAGCGGTCGCCAACGGCAACGTGTTCGAGATGGACGACGACGTCGCGTCGCGTTGGGGTCCGAGGGTGGTCGACTACCTGAGCGCAGTCAGCGACGCCGTCGTCCAGGCGTTGGGCTGACCGGTCGTGTCCACGACGGCCTCACCGGTTGATACCGACGTCGTCGGGGAGGCGGTCACCAGCGACGTGATGGCGACCGTCGACGAGGTGGTGGCAACCGAGCGCCGGCGTGAGATCCGGTGGCTGTTGATCGGCGCGGTGTTTCTGGTCGTTGCCACGATCGTCGGTGCGTCGATCGGCCCGGCCGGCCCGCCGGCGTGGCGGGTCCCACTGGCCATGCTCGACCACCTCCCGTTCATCTCGGTTGACTCGGGCGTCTCGGACAGCGAGTGGAACATCATCTGGCAGATCCGGATGCCCCGGGTCGTGCTCGGCGTGCTGGTGGGGGCGATGCTGTCCGCCGCTGGCGCCGGCTATCAGGGCGTGTTCCGCAACCCACTGGTCGATCCGTATCTCCTCGGCGCAGCGGCTGGTGCCGGCCTCGGCGCGACGTTGATGCTGACGACCGGCCGCGACGTCACCACGGACTGGCCGATCGATCCGGTGCAACTCGTCGCGTTCGCGTTCGCGCTCGGGACGGTGGCGATCACCTACAGCGTCGGCGCATCGTTCGGCGGACGCCGAAGCGGAGCCACGCTCGTGCTTGCCGGGGTGGCGGTTGTGTCGTTCGCCACCGCGGTCCAGACGTTCATCCTGCAACGCAACCTCGATGTCGTGCGTGAGGTGTTCCAATGGATCCTCGGCCGACTGTCCGGAGCGACCTGGACCGACGTCGCCACCGTGACGCCGTATGTCGCGGTGAGCGCGATGGTCTTGATGCTGCATCGACGTCATCTCGACGTGTTCCGCGTCGGCGACGACGAGGCGGCGACACTGGGCGTCTCGGTGCGGCGCACACGGCTCGTCATCGTGATCGCCGCAACGCTCGGTACCGCAGCGGTCGTGTCGGTGAGCGGCCTGATCGGATTTGTCGGGCTGGTCGTCCCGCACGTCGTGCGGCTCATGGCCGGGGCCAGCTACCGGCTCGTGATCCCGCTGTCGTTGCTGTTCGGCGGAGGCTTCCTCGTCCTCGCTGACGTACTCGGGCGTCAACTGATGAGCCCCGCAGAGACGCCGATCGGGGTCATCACGGCGTTCATCGGTGCGCCGTTCTTCATCTACCTGTTGCGCACTCGGCAGGTCGCCGGATGAGTGCGCTGACACTCGACGCGGTCGAGGTCGCGTACGGCGGCCGCCCGGCGGTGACCGCGTTCTCCGATGAGATCGCTTCGGGGGAGTGGGTCGGCTTGATCGGCCCGAATGGCGCCGGGAAGTCGTCGCTGCTCAGGGCGATCGTCGGTCTGGTCCCGTCGGCGGGCCGCATCGCCGTCGACGAGGAGGCGCTGGCGGACCTCGAGCCGCGTCGGCGTGCGCAACTGATCGCCTACGTGCCTCAGGAACCGCTGATTCCCGATGACATGTCCGTGTTCGAGTACGTGCTGCTCGGGCGCACGCCGTACGTCGGATACTTCGGCGCCGAGTCGGCCCACGATCGCCGAGTGGTTGCCTCGGTCATCGACCGGTTGCGCCTCGGCGAGTTCGCGCAGCGGTTCCTGGGCTCGCTGAGCGGTGGGGAACGCCAGCGGGTCGTGATCGCTCGGGCGCTCGCGCAGGAGGCGCCGATCCTGCTGCTCGACGAGCCGACCTCGGCGCTCGACATCGGTCATCAGCAGCAGGCGTTGGAGCTGGTCACCGAGCTTCGTGAGCACAGTGGACTCACGGTGATCTCCGCGATGCACGATCTCACGCTGGCCGGGATCTACACCGATCGTCTCGTGATGCTCGATGCCGGCCGCATCGTCGCGGCGGGACCGGCGACCGAGGTGTTGACCGCCGAGCGCCTCGGCGAGGTGTTCCACGTGTGCGTCACTGTCGACGTCGACCCCGACGACGGCGCCGTGGTGGTGGTGCCCCGTCGCGGCTTCCCCGTGACATGAGTGACCTCAGGCGGTCGAGCTGCTTACCAGGCGCATGACCATGCACGCGTCGCCGTCGAAGTCGCGAACCCCGACGCTCTCGAAACCGAGGCGTCGGTAGAACTCGATCGCCCGACGGTTCTCGACGAGAGGATCGATCACCACGACGCGTGCCCTGTGATCGTCGAACAAGCGCGCCAGCACCGCTCGCATCACCACGGTGCCGAGTCCGCGTCCCCTGTCGGTCGGCGATCCGAGCCAGATGTCGATCGTCCACGTGCCCGGCTCGGCGTCACCCCAGTAGTGGGACTCCTCCTCGCCTGCGTCGGTGAGCTGGACGAATCCGATCGGTCTGCCATCGTCCTCGGCGATGAGCAGCTCACGCCACGGAACCTCCCGGGAGAGTTCGGCCGGCCAGTCGTACCAGTCGGCGCCACGGCCACCGATGGCGGCAGCGACATCGGGATCGTCGTCCCATCGAACGAGCAGGGCCACGTCGTCGAGCGTCATCGATCGCAGCTGGACCACTCGACCAACACTACGAGACCGTCGGGAGCATCGGGCACGCACGTCGCCTCCCGCCGATCCGTCGTCGACGCGAGTCACCACTGACGAAATCGACCTTGCTGGACCGTTCGTCGATGCGCGACGGATGTCGTCGGTCGAGTCAGAATGTGGCGTGCGGATCGTTCGGCTCGACCACGTGCAGTTGGCGATGCCCGCTGGACGAGAATCAGAGGCGGTCGCCTTCTACGAAGGAGTACTCGGCATCGCTCAGGTTCCGAAGCCCGATCACCTCGCTGCTCGCGGTGGCTGCTGGTTCGAGGACGGAGACCTCAAGGTCCACCTCGGAGTCGAGGCGGACTTCCGACCGGCGACCAAGGCGCACCCCGCGTTCATCGTGGACGACGTGCGCGCCATGGCGGCCGCGGTGGTTGCCGCCGGGTTCGCAGTGAAGGACGACGAGCCGCTCGATGGGTTCGACCGCGTCTACGTGTCCGACCCGTTCGGCAACCGCCTCGAACTCATGCAACCGGGGGCGTGAACGGTCGAGCAGGCGCGGTGGTGCCGGGCGGCGCCGACAGAGCCCGGTGCTCGCGAACGCTGGCTCAGGTGTCCGGGTTGTCCGTTGTCTCGTTCGGTGGCGTGCTCTCGTCGACGAGCCCGGATGGGAATCGCTGCGCGAGCTCACCGCTGATGGCACGGTGCCTGAGGAGAAAGGCGCGTTCGTCGAGTTTCTTCCGGCGGAGCCAACCGGTGACTTCGTCGTTGCACTTGCTCGAATTGCACGAGCCGCACGCGGGCACGACGTTGTCGAGCGTGTACCGACCGCCACGAGACAGTGCGAGCACACAGTCGCGTTGCATCGGGGCTCCCGACGTGCCGCAGTAGGCGCAGCCAGCCCACGCGGTCATCAAGGCTGCCCACTGTTCGTCGGTGAGATCGTTGTCGGCTCGCGCCATACGCCGCTGACGTCGCTTGGCGGCCCTCGCCCGGCGCGTCCGGTGTGCGGCCATCGCCCCAGCGTAGGTCGCCGTCGATGCCCTACGATCGGTCCATGAGCGAGTCGCCGTACCCGACGTTCCCAGGGGTCGAGCCATTCGACGCCGTGCGGACTCCCGAGGCCGAACGCGCGCACCGCAAACGGATGTGCGCGCTCGGGTACCGGATCTTCGGGGCGTTGCGCTGGGGCCAACTCGGCGACGGACACGTGTCCGCGCGGGACCCGATCCTCACCGACCACTTCTGGTTGCTCGACTGGGGTGTCCCGTTCCACGCAGCGACGGTGGATCAGCTGGTGTTGGTCGGGCCAGATGGCCGCGTGATCGATGCCGACGGGCGCCCGACCGGTGCGGTGAACACCGCTGGCTACAACATCCACGCTCCGCTCCTCGCTGCGCGTCCCGATGCGGTGAGCGCTGCGCACACCCACACGCAGTTCGGTACGCCGTGGTCGGCGAATGTGGCCCCATTTCGTGCGCTGAGCCAGGAGTCGTGTGCGTTCGTGTTCGACCAGGCGCTGTTCGACGACGAGGAGGTCGAGGTCCTCTCGTACGACGGGGGCAAGCGCATCGCCGCTGCCCTGGGTGACCGCAAACTCTGCATCCTGCGCAATCACGGGCTGCTCACCGTCGGCGGATCCGTCGAGGAGGCGGTCGGCTGGTTCGTGATGGCCGAACGCGTCGCCGAGGTCCACGTCAAGGCGCCGAACGGGATTCCGATCTCCGACGAGGCGGCGGCAGTGGCGGCCGAGACGCTCGCTCCGGCGTCGACGGGTTGGCGGCTTTTCCAGTGGCTAGTGCGCAGCGTCGTCGGCGACCCGACGATCGTCGGCTGACGCAGCGCTCGTCCTCGGGCCCTCGATCCGAAGGTGCTCGACGACGAGCGTCACGAGCAGGATCAGGTCGATGAGGACCAGGAGGACAACGCCGTCGAGATCGTCGGCGACGAGCATGAGGAGCCCGATCAATGCGAACGCTGCCAGGCGTTCGCGCGCGATCACCCCGAAGGACCGGTACACGCCGATGCCGACGCCGGTGAAGTACAGGAAGATGCCGGCCGCGCCCATCGCACGGAACGCAGCCGGGAGGGGATCGCTGGGGTGCAGCGCCATCTCCTCCATCGCGACGGCGGCAAGGATGATGCCCGCCACGATCGGCGCGTGCGCGTACGTGTAGACGTCGCGGGCGAAGCGTCCACGATCTGATGGCGGGGTCGTCTCGGCCCGGTGCTCGAACGCCGGTTGCACCCGGTCGAAGTAGGCCCACCAGAGCAGCCCGGCGAAGGCCGCCGCGGCGACGAGCGCGACCACGGACTCGGCGGGTACGCCACCCTCGTCCAACGGCTCGGCGACCGCGTTGCCGAGTGCGACGATCACCTCGCCGAGGGCGATGATGATGATCAGACCGTGACGCTCGGCGAAATGCCCGGCTCGGATGATCCACTCGCTGCCTCCGGCACGAACCGTCGCGAGCACGAAGATCCCGATGCCGATTGTCCAGGCGATCCGGCGCGCGTCGCCGTCGAGGAATCCACCCGTCACGATCACCGCCATCGCGACGATGTTCGGTGCCGCATACCGGATCGCCGACGTGCGGACGACGCTGTCGGGTTCGAGGCCGAGCACCATCATCGCGAGCGCCGACAGAAAGATGACGGCGAGCGGGACGGCGAACAGACCGCCGCCTTGATCGAACGCGGTCGAGATCGACGCCGCCATCGGGACGCTGGCTGCCGTCGCGATCAGGAACAGCAGCCGGACCTCCCGCGTGCTGCTGGTGACGGCATTGGCGGACCAGGCGAACTGCGACCACGGCAACCAGAGCAGCAGAAAGATCAAGGTGGCGTCGCGGATCGTCTGCCACGTCGGTTCGGCCAGCAGCAGTCCGACGATCTGGGAGAAGGCGAAGACGAACGCCAGGTCGAAGAAGAGCTCGACCGGGTCCGCTGTGAAGTCCTCCTCGAGGTCGGGAACAAGTAGCCCGCGCATGCCGCGACCGTAGTCACTTTCGGCGGTTGCGCGATGGAGGATGCTCCTGCGGTGGTGCTGCTGCTGTTCGTGGGCCCGACCCGGTGTGGGTCAGGCGGCGGTTCGTCGGTGGGGTGGTCCGGTGGTGTGGATGGTGCCGTCGGGCAGGCTGAGGGTGAGTTGTCGGTTGGGTCCGAGTTCGATGGTCCAGCCGTCGTGGTGGATGTTGGCGTGATGCACGCTGCAGACCGGGATCAAGTTGTCCAGGTCGGTGTTGCCGCCGTTGCTCCACCAGATGATGTGGTGGAGTTTGCAGCGGTCGTAGTGCACCGCACAGCCAGGAATGCCACACGTCGAGTACAGGCCGCGGAGAGCTCGGCGTTGCGCCCGGTTGGCGAGGCGGGTGGTGCGGCCCAGGTTGAGTTCGCCGGGTGCGTACAACACGACCCCGTTACACACCACGACGGCGTGTACGTCGGCGTCACCGGCAAGGGTGGCTAACACGCGGGGAGGGATTTCGACGGGGATGGAGAACTCGGCGACCGGGCCTGGTCGGTGGGGGTTGTCGGCGTCGATGACCACGACGAACTCGGCTCGACCCTTGCTGCCACCGCCGGCAACGGCTCCGTCGATGAGGTGGGCGAGCGCCAACGCGCGTAGGTGGTGTTGTTTCTCGGCCGGATCCTCCGGCGCCGTCGACGGGGTCGACTCCGCGAACAAGGTGTCGACGGCATTGTCGAGGCGGGCGGCGAGTTTGACGCCGGTGACCGGATCGAACCGGCCGCGCAGGTTCCACATGCCTTCGACATCGACCCACGTCGACAGTCGCGTCGCGCGGCGTTGCCGTTCGAGGCGGTCCATGCCGTCGCCGGTTTGCAGCTTGGTGGCTTCCAACTCGAGACGCCGCGCGAACTCGTCCACCGTCGCCGCTGCTGCGACCGCCGCGAGCGCATCGGCACGCTCCAACAACTCGCGACGCTGCGCGGCATCGAGTTTCTTCGACGTGCGGGTCACCGCGTCGATGTGGCCGGCGGTGATCGCGCCGTCACCCAACGCCCCAGCCAGCTTCGGGGTCGACTCCAACGTCGTGGAGCGTTCCGTCGACTTCGACGCCTGACCCAACGACGACCTCGCCGCCTCCGCGATCGTCTTCTCCGGGAACGACTCCACCACCCGCAACTGAGCGACCAGACCAGCATGCTGGGCCGCACACCACGCCTCGATCTCACGTACCGCCACCAACCCCGACGAGATCAACCCAGCATCGGCAGCAGCATCCGCACGAACATCGGCGATGCGCTCCACCCGCTCGACCACTCCAGCGATCTCCATACCCACAACCCTAAACACAGGGTGTCGCACAGTTCCCCGGCTCGTTCGGCAGTACCCGAGCGCCGCGGTACTCTGCGCAGATGGGGACCGCGCCGAAGCGCTACCAGAGCTTCATCGCCGACAGTGCTCGATGGCTGCAGTTCGAGCCGCGGCCCAGCGACATCATCATCTCGACCCCACCGAAGTGCGGCACCACACTCACCCAGATGTTGTGCGCCCTCGTGCTGTTCGACAGCACGGAGTTCCCCGGACGGATGGACGACCTGTCGCCATGGCTCGATCAGCGCACGCGCAGCGACGACGAGGTGCTGTCTCACCTCGAAGCCCAAACCCATCGCCGGTTCATCAAGACCCACACCCCGCTCGATGGTGTTCCTGAGTGGTCCGAGGTCACCTACGTCACCGTGGGTCGTGATCCACGAGACGTGTTCGCCTCGTGGGAACACCATGTCGCGAACATGCACCGGGGCAACCTGATCGTCGCCGTCGATGCATCGGTCGGTCTCGACACGGTGCTGCCGTTCGTCACCGAGGCACCCGACACGCTCGAGGAGCGCTTCGAACTCTGGCTCGTCGACGAGACTCCCACCGCCCCGATGTCGCTGTCGATCGCCTCGGGCCACATCCAGGCGTCATGGGATCGCCGTGACCGGCCCAACGTCGAGCTGTTCCATTTCGACGAGATGCGCTCAGACCGGGCGGCGGCGATGAGCCGGTTGGCCGATGCGTTCGGAATCGACCTGCCGATGGAGCGGATCGAGGAGCTCGCCGATTCGGCATCGATCGATCGGATGCGAGCGCGCGCCGATGACCTCGCCCCGAACACCAAGGAGATCTTCCAGGACCCCTCGCGGTTCTTCCGCTCGGGTGAAGGCGGCGACTGGAGAACATTCGTCACGCCCGAGCAGGAAGCCCTCTACTGGCAGCGGATCGACGAACTCGTGTCACCCGAGCTGCGCGACTGGCTACACCGATCCTGAGTGACCGCCGCGAGGTTCCGCGCGATCGGGTCGATCACTCCGACGACAGCTCGTCGAGCATCCGACGGCGCGTGTGAGCCAGGTCGGCGAGCACAGATGCCAGCGGGAACCCGATCGACCCACCATCGATGGCGTCGAGCGCCGTGGCGACCGCGGCGAGCCCATCGGGTCGAAGGCGGGCGACGAGGTTGATCAGGACGGCTCGGTGCGCATGCACCAGCGCTCCGGCGTCGATCGCGCTCGCCAGGTTGCGTGCGACAACCTCTCCGTCGGCCGCCAGCAGCGGTTCGAGGTCGAGCGGGATGGGCAGCTCCGGCAGTTCGGCAAGGTCGTCCGCCGACAGTTGCGGGCTCGCGACACCCCGGGCTGCCAGCTCGGGAAGATGACCGACGAGCCATTCCGCGAGCGGGCCACACGCCAGTACGGCGCGGGCCCGACGTCTCGGATCGGTCCGGTGTCGCTCCAACAGTTCGGGGGCCAGCTCAGGCGGAACACGCCATCCGTTGGCGATCAGCGTCAGCATCCATTCGTCCTCGAGCACCGGCCACGACGAGATCAGGTGGTGCCAGCGATCGGCGGCAGCGGGGATGCAGACGGGCCGATCATCGCCGGCCGGACCTGTGATCGGTGCCCGCGACCGCCCGGGGAGCACGCCGGCGCGACGCACGGCGACAGTGGCCGCGACCTGCGCGAGCATCCGCTCGGACGGCGTCGATCGCAACGTGTCTGCGACGAGGTCGGCGATGAGGCCGTCCGGCTCGGGCGGATTGCGCCGATCCGTGCCGAGCATCGCAACCGACACCAGGTCGCGCCAGTGCGCTGCGATCGTCACGTCGGCCCCCGCCCGAGCCACCACTCACGTTTGTGTGCAGTTCCGGATGGCCCGTCCCATCCGTATCTGAACGCAAACGGGGTGATCATGCGGCGCTCACGAAGGAGTCGTCGGCTCGGGGGCCGATGTCGATCGAACGGTCGACGAGGTGCACGGTGAGGGGCACGACGCCGCGGGGTGTCCACTCGCACGTGACATCGACCGTGCGGCCACCGGCGACCGCGAGCAGCGTGGCCAGCGGGCGGCCACGGGC
>JBGSII010000051.1:0-3650 GCA_041742555.1 Ilumatobacteraceae bacterium | reverse complement strand
ACCGCCCGCGGGGTCCCGCGACTGCCTCCGCGTCCGCTGATCGGCCCGATGCTCGTCTCGGGGACCTGCGGCTCGCTCGCGATCGTCGCCTTCACGCTCGGGGCGCAACAGGGATCGCTCGCCACGGTCGCTGTGTCGGCGTCGATGTTCCCCGCCGTGTCGGCGACGTTGGCCGCCGCCTTCGACGAGGACACGCTGCGCTGGTGGCAGATGATCGGCATCCTCGGTGTGATCGCCGGGATCTCGCTGATGGCGCTGGGTTGAACCGCCGACCTGCCGACATCGCCTCTGAGCTGGGACGACGCGGCGTCGGGAACTCTGTGACAGCCCTTCGTCATGATGGGGTCCATGAAGTCAGCGATCCGCACCCAGCTCCCCTCGACCGAACAGCTCACCTTGCTCCCCGCCACCGCGACCCCCGCCCGATTCCGCCTCAGCAAGGACACCCGAGAGCGCGGACTCCGCCATGTCGCCGAGATCCGCCAGATGCTCGCCGCCCGCTCCAACGGCGGCGCCGACGCAGCGCCGCGGCACGATCAGGCCGCCTGAGCATCTTGATGCTCAATCATGATGCTAAAGTGCCGACAATGCGAACGACGGTGCGTCTCGACGATGACCTCTACCGGGAGGTGAAGGCGCGAGCGGCACGCGAGGGACGAACCGTCGCCAGCGTGCTCGAGGACGCGGTCCGCATCGGGATGCGTCGGCCGGCCGACGCCGAGACGAAGCCGTTCGTCAACGTGCCCTTCGGGCGCGGCGGCCTGATGCCCGGCGTCGATCTGTCGAACAACGCAGCGTTGAGCGACCTCCTCGATGCAGGCACACCGCTCGAACGGCTGCGTTGACATGCTCTGCCTCGACGTCAATGTGCTGGTGTCAGCGCAACGGGCGGATCTTGCCGACAACGAACGGTACGGTCAACTTCTCGAGACGTGGGCCAACGGCTCGGAGCCGGTCGGCGTGCCCGACATGGTCCTCTCCGGCTTCCTCCGAATCGTCACGAATCGCCGAATCTTCGCCGAACCGACAACATCGACCGAGGCTTGGGGCTACGTCGACCGCCTCCTCGATGGACCCACCGTTGCGCTCCTGCGGGCATCCGAACGCCACTGGACGCATTTCCAGCGCCTTGCGAACGACATCGATGCTCGTGGGCCCGACATCGCCGACGCGTATCTGGCGGCCTACGCCGTCGACAACAACGCGACGTTCATCAGCGCCGACCGGGGCTTCGCCCGATTCTCACGACTGAGGTGGCGCCACCCTCTCGACGGTTGATCGTCGAACGGCGTCAGTGCGCCGATGGCGACAGGTCGGTGACGGCTTGCCAGTAGTCCAGCTCGGGGTCGAGCGGCAGGATCGCCAGCGAGCTCGTCGTCACACCGTTGTCGAAGTACGCCTGGATCTGGGCTCGGCAGTCCGCAGGCGAGCCGTGGACGACGAGGTCGTCGACGACCTCGTCGGGGATGGCAGCCAGGGCCGCCTTGCGGTCGCCAGCCTTCCACGCGTCCCACATCCCCTGGAGCTGGTCGCCGCGGCCGAGCCACTCGTGGAACGCGGCGTACACCGGCACGTTGAGGTACGCAGCGATCGCGAACTTCGCCGCCGCACGGACGACTTCGCTGTTCTCGCTCGGGCAGCAGAAGATGCGAGCGACGATCTCGCGTTCCTCGCCGCCGGCGGCATTGGTGACGACGGGCACGACCTTGGACACGTCACCGGGCGACAACCAGTTGATGATCGCTCCGTCGGCTTCGCGGCCGGCGAGGCGCAGCATGCCCTCACGCAGCGCGGCCACCAGGATCGGCGGGGTCTGCTCGGGGCGCACGCCGAGCTTGAAGCCGTTGATCTCGAAGGTGTCGTAGGTGTGCTTGATCTTCTCGCCACCCAGTGCATCTTTCAGGAAGCGCACGACGTCACGCACTTTCTTGTACGGCTCCTCGAAGGGCACGCCGTTCCACCGTTCGACGATCACGTTGCTCGACGAGCCGATGCCAATCGCAAACCGGCCGGGGGCGGCGTCGGCCATCGACGCCACGCTCTGGGCCATGCAGGCGGGCGCTCGCGTGTAGGCGGGGACGATCGCCGTGCCGAGACGGAGGCGGGGCTCCCAAGCCGCGGCGAGCGCCAGCGGCGTGAACGCGTCGGCGCCGTCGGACTCCGCCGACCAGATGTCGGTGTAGCCCATGTCGGCGAGCGATGCGAGCTTGTCGCGGTGGGTGTGCAACGGGCCGGGGAGCGGAACGGTCATGCCAGGTCGGATCGGGAGCGCCATGGCGCCGACTGTACGCAGTCGCCTCGCCCCCGAACGACCCCTCGCCAGCGCCGCCGTCAGCCCCGCCAGTACCTCACGATCACCGACTGGCTCGCCGTGGCGAGCAGGGTCCCGTCCTCGGCGAACATGTGAACGAGACCGTGACCGAAGCCGCGCTCCACGGCGTGGACGCGGATGTCCATCAGCACCCACTCTGTCGGCACCATGCGACACACGCGCAAGGTGTTGTCGAGGCTGTTGCCACCCGCCCGAGCGCCGAGCGACTGCCCGATCCCCATCGGCACGAAGTCGCCCAGGATGGCGAGTGTCGTGGCGTCGACGCCGGTGATCACGTCGGGAAGCCTGGCCCACAGCAACGTCTGGCCGTCGCCGGGCTCGCTGCCATCGAGCACCTCGAACGGACGTGCCTTCACGATGCGCTCGTCGAGCCGGTCGTTGATCGAACCCGACATCTCGGCGTGACGCGGGCGCTCGGGACACTTGTCTGGCGGGGGGACATCGGACGGCATGTGTTCCCACTGGCCCGATGCCTCGAGGTCGCGTTCACCGAGCGCGGCGTTGACGGTGAGGATCTCGCGGTCGGCCACATGACACACGGCGCGCGCCTGGGTGATCTGGTGGCCGTTCACGGCGATGGTCACGTCGATGTCGACCACCTCGCCGGGCTTCGCGTACGACAGGTATTGCGCCGTCGCCCACACGCATTGACGACCCGACGTGCCCTCGAGCGCCGAGATCGCCGCTCCGAGCCCTGAGCCCCCGAACAGGAAGTTGCCGGTGGTCGAGATGCCTTCGGTGACCGGCAACTTCCACCGGAACGGGTTGTGGGTCGGTTCGAGGCCGAGAAAAGTTCGTGAGTCCATGGCGACGCCGATCGTAGGCGGGCCGTACAGTCCCGGCCCATGAGTTCCGAGCAGTCCTCGCCCCAAACCTGGCGAGGCGATGCCATCGGCCTCGTCGACGCATTCCGCTCCGGCGAGCGCTCACCGGTCGAGGAACTGGAGGCGGTGTTCGCTGCCGTCGACGCCAGCGATCTCAACGCGGTGTGCTTCGAGGATCGCGACGCCGCCCGTGCGGCCGCGGCTCGGGCGGACGTGTCGTTGCCGTTCGGTGGTGTGCCGATCGGCGTCAAGGAACTGACGCCGATCGAGGGCTGGCCCGACACCGAGGCATCGGTGCCGTTTCGCGATCGGGTGGCAACGCACACCGCGACGATGGTGCAGCGCATGGTCGACGCCGGTGGCGCCGTACTGGCCGGCCAGACGACCGCCAGCGAGTTCGGCGGCGTCAACCTCAACCGCACGAAGCTGCACGGCACGACCCACAATCCCTGGCGCCACGGCACGGGACCGGGCGGGTCGTCCGGCGGAGATCG
>JBGSII010000050.1:0-7196 GCA_041742555.1 Ilumatobacteraceae bacterium | reverse complement strand
CTCGCGCGTCGGGTCGGTGCAAGCGCCCGTCGAGGTGACCGAGGCGATTCGCCCGGGCGTGGTCAGTCTCCCGCACGGGTGGGGGCACGACCTGCCGGGGGTGCAGCTGCGCGTCGCGGCGGAGTATGCGGGTGTCAATTCCAACACGTTGTCGGACGATGAGGCGTTCGATCCGCTGTCGGGGACGTCGGTGCTCAACGGCATCCCAGTCACCGTCGGGCCCGCCGATTGACCCGACCGGGAAGCCGGGACGGTGATGCGTCGGCTCGGCGGTGTGGACAACTCGGAGTTGTTCATCCTGTGTCCACACTCTGTTCGCCGAAATTCACAAGGTTGTCCCTCTTTCTCCCCACAGGCTGTTCTCTCTAGAGTGCCCACCCACAGCCGACTGCGGTGTGATTCACGGACAAGAAGGCGGGCGCCGACCTCTCCGGAGGTCGAGGACGGCGTCGGCTTGGGGACCTCCCTCGACCTGTGCGTCACACCCAGTCGGCGAAATCGCTTCAGGGGATCACCCGTGGTGTGGGCTGTGGCGACAGCGCTGTAGTTTGGAAGCCACTCGACCCTCGGAGGATCGCCCATGACGCTCGTACCGGACCGCACCGCTGACGGCTCGATCGGGCGGGGGCGCCTGTTCACCTCGGCCGGGGTCGACCCGTACGACGAAGTGGTGTGGGAGCGCCGCGATGCCAGGATCACGAACTGGCTCGACGGTTCGGTGGCCTTCGAACAGCTCGGCGTCGAGTTTCCGACCACCTGGTCGCTGAACGCCACGAACATCGTCACCCAGAAGTACTTCCGTGGCACGCTCGGAACGTCCGAGCGCGAGTGGTCACTGAAGCAGGTCGTCGACCGGATCGTCGACACGATCACCGAGTGGGGCCTCGCCGATGGCTACTTCGACGGCGACGAGGCCGAGGTGTTCCGGGCCGAGCTCAAGTACATCCTGGTGACGCAGCGGGCCGCCTTCAACAGCCCGGTCTGGTTCAACATCGGGGTGCGCGGGGTTCCCCAGCAGGCGAGCGCGTGTTTCATCCTGGCCGTCGAGGACGAGATGCCCTCGATCCTCAACTGGTACCGCGAGGAAGGGCTGATCTTCAAGGGCGGCTCCGGTGCCGGTGTCAACCTCTCACGCATCCGCTCGTCGTTCGAGCCGCTCGAGGGTGGCGGCACCGCGTCGGGGCCGGTGAGCTTCATGCGCGGGGCCGACGCGTCCGCGGGCACGATCAAGTCCGGTGGCAAGACCCGCCGAGCGGCGAAGATGGTGATCCTCGACGCCGATCACCCCGACATCGAGCAGTTCGTGTGGGCCAAGGCGATCGAGGAACGCACGGCGCGTGTGCTCGCCGATGCGGGTTTCGACATGGGCCTCGACGGCGCCGACTCGTTCTCGGTGCAGTACCAGAACGCCAACAACTCGGTGCGGGTGACCGACGAGTTCATGCAGGCGGTCGTCGGCGACGCCGACTGGGAACTCCGGGCGGTCACCACCGGCGAGGTGCTGCGAACTGTGCCCGCCCGAGCGCTGTGGCGCGAGATTGCCCAGGCGGCGTGGGAGTGCGCCGACCCCGGCCTTCAGTTCGACACGACGATCAACCGTTGGCACACCGCCCCGAACCACGGACGCATCACGGCCAGTAACCCTTGCTTCACGGGCGACTCGCTGGTGCACACGGACAAGGGTCTGATCCGCTTCGACGAGCTCTTCTCGAGGGCGAATTCGGGCGAGGAGTTCCGAGTCTGGACCCACGACATCACGAATGTCGACATGCCAGCAGACGAGATGCACCTGAGCACCCCCGAAGCGTTCATGATCACGGGCAAGAACGCCGTGCAACGACTGCGGTTCAGCAACGGGATGGAGCTCCGGTGCACCCCGTCGCATCGCATCTTCACGGTGAACCGCGGCTACGTGGAAGCGAGCGAACTGGAGCCGGACGATCGGATCCGGTCCCTCGACCTCTCGGCACCGGCGACGAGCGCGGAGTGGGCGATCCCGGTTCCGTCGGATTGGAACGAGTATCGCGCCAAGGGCGATCGAGAGCTTGCACTCCACCTTCCCGACGTGTGGAGCGACGAGTTTGCGCACTACCTCGGATGGCTCGTGGGCGATGGGTCCACCTCGGGGACCTCGACCGTGACGATCTACGGATCGGCCGATGATCGCGACGAGATCCTTCCGTCGCATCAGCGCCTGCTCGAGGACATCAACGATCAACGGCCGATCAAGTTGAGCGAGCAGGACAATGGCACGGTGCAGCTTCGACTCACCCGTCGACCGCTGAAGAAGTACCTCGAGGCGCTCGGCGTCAAGTCCGTCACCGGTGAGCACAAGGTTGTGCCCTGGTCGATCGAGCAGGCGCCTCCGGAGATCGTGTCGGCATTCCTGCGGGGCCTGTTCGATGCGGATGGGTGTGCCGTCCTGAATCCGGCGAAGGGCTCGTATGTCGGTCTCGGGTCGATCTCGATCGAGTTGCTCCGCGGAGTGCAGCGCCTCCTGAGTTCGGCTGGGATCTCCTCTCGCATCTACAAGGTCAAGCAAGCGGGAGCGAGGTCGTTCTCGTACGAGCGTCGCGATGGCTCGACGGTCACCTACTCGAGCAAGGCGTCGTTCGACCTGCGCGTCACGGGCCGCAGCATGCATCGCTTCGCTGCCGAGATCGGGTTCTCGTCGTCGCGCAAAGCGGCGGTCTTGGCGTCCGCTGTGGTCGATCACGAGACCTACGACGTCGACACCACGATCCGCCTCGTGGAGAGAATCGACGAGGGGATCGAACTCACCTACAACCTGTCGGAGCCCCGCAATCACTCCTATGTGGTCAACGGGGTGGTCGTGCGGAACTGCTCCGAGTACTTCCATGTCGACAACAGCGCGTGCAATCTGGCCTCGATCAACCTGCTCAAGTACCTGCAGGACGACGGAGGTTTCGACATCGGCGCCTTCGTGCACACCGTCGACACCGTGTTCACGGCCCAGGAGATCCTCGTCGGCCGGGCCGATTACCCGACCGAGAAGATCGGCACCACGACCCGAGCGCTCCGCCAGCTCGGCCTCGGCTACGCCAATCTCGGCGCGCTGCTGATGGCGCTCGGCCTGCCGTACGATTCCGACGAGGGGCGGGCCTGGGCCGCGGCCATCACGTCGCTGATGACCGGGTCGGCGTACGAGACCAGCGCTCGCATCGCGGCGCGGGTTGGTCCGTTCGACGGGTTCGCCCAGGAGGCCGATGCGATGCTCGGGGTGCTCGAGATGCACCGCCGCGCGAGCGAGCGCCTGGACGACGACGGTGCCGTGCCCTCGGACCTGCTCGAGGCGGGAGCACAAGCGTGGGACGTGGCGATCGCCGATGCTGCCGTGCACGGGGTGCGCAACAGCCAGGCAACCGTCCTCGCTCCGACCGGCACGATCGGCCTGGCCATGGACTGTGACACCACGGGCATCGAACCGGACCTCGCGCTGGTCAAGACCAAGAAGCTGGTCGGCGGCGGGACGATGTCGATCGTCAACCAGACGATCCCGCGGGCGCTTCGTCGGCTGGGCTACACCCCCGAGCAGGTCGACGACATCGTCGGCTACATCGACGAGCACATGTCGGTGCTCGATGCGCCGCATCTGCGACCCGAGCACGTCTCGGTGTTCGCCTGCTCGATGGGTGACAACACCATCCACTACGAGGGTCATGTGCGGATGATGGCGGCGGTCCAGCCGTTCATCTCCGGGGGGATCTCCAAGACCGTGAACATGCCCGAGGACGTGACCGTCGACGACGTCGAGGGGCTACATCTGCTGGCGTGGGAGCTCGGGTTGAAGTCGGTGGCGATCTACCGCGACAACTGCAAACTCGGCCAACCGCTGTCGTCGTCGAAGCCGTCGGTCACGGCCGGAGGCGAGGTGGAGATCGTCGAGCGAATCGTGCACCATCCGGTTCGCCAGAAGATGCCGCGGACGCGCCGCGGTCGCACGTTCGAGTTCCGCGTCGCCGACTGCAAGGGGTTCGCCACGATCGGCGAGTACGACAACGGCCAGCCGGGCGAGATCTTCCTCACTGTGTCGAAGCAGGGTTCCACGATGGCCGGCGTGATGGATGCCTTCGCCAAGTCGGTTTCCTACGGCCTGCAGTACGGCGTTCCGCTGCGGGCGTTTGTCGAGGCGTTCACCAACATGCGCTTCGAGCCGGCGGGCATGACCGACGACCCCGACATCCGCTTCGCGTCGTCGATCATGGACTACCTGTTCCGGCGGTTGGCCATCGAGTACATGACCTACGACGAACGCGCCGAACTCGGCATCTTCTCCGTCGACGAACGTTTGCAGCCGACGTTGCCCGGCGTCGAGGAGCAGGTGACGCCGACGAGCCAGGGTTCCGATCTCGCGCCCGACCCGAAGTCGGACGACACGGGCCAGCTGTCGTTCGCGGCTGCTCGTGACGACACCCCGGCCCAGGGCATGGCCAGGCCGAGCGATGCGCCGATGTGCATGCAGTGCGGTGTTGTCATGATGCGTTCCGGGAGCTGCTACGTCTGTCAATCGTGCGGAAGTACGAGTGGTTGCAGCTGACCCGGCACGGCGGGGCCGAGTCCAGTTCCGTGTCGCATGCCGCCGCATGACGTTCGAGCGAGTCGGCTGATCCACCGGCGTCACTCATGCACGCTGCATAGATCCGTTCACGGTGGAGGATCTCGTAGGCCTCGTGGCGACACGACTCGACCCACCGTTCGCGTGCATCGGGTGGGCCGGCAACGCCGGACATGCACGATCCGTACGCGACCTCGAACCGACTCGGCCGAGTGGCCGTCCCCAGGTCGAGATCCGCGGCAGGTTCTGAGATGACCGACGCTGCATGTGCGACGGGCTCCTGCAGGGGTGGGCCGGAGCGTTCCGATCTTGCGGCCACTGTGAGGCCCATTGCCATCGTGGCGGCGACGGCCACGCCCACGGCAAGTCCGCCGAGTCGGTACCTCGGTGGTGACGCCGACGTTGCTGGTTGCGAGACGAGTGGCTCGAATTCGATCTGTTCCATGACTGCTCCTTCGGGTCGTCCGCCTGGTTGGCGGGGTTGACTCGACGGTGCTCTCAGCCGGTGGCAGCAGCGTTGATCGCCCGTGGCAGTCGTGTGGCAGCGGCGTCAGTCCTTGCCCGATGTCTGGGGTTGAGCTCCGCAGCGTGGCTGGTGTAGGTATTGGCGGCACTCGAGGTCGTCGAGGCTCCGTGTGACGCGTGATTCGGCGACTTCGCGGAGCTCGGGAACGTCGAGCGTCCAGATCGACACCAGTCCGTTCGTGTCGATCGTGGCCACTCGTGTTCCGTCTCGATTGAGCGTGACATCAGCGATCTCCGACTCCAGGGAGAGCTTCTGGAGCTGGACCCCTGACCGAGGATCCCAGATGCGTACGGTGCCGTCGTCGGATCCTGTAGCGATCCTGCTGCCGTCGGCATTGACGGCGACGAGGTACACGATCCCGGTGTGTCCGGCCAGTTCGGCGAGGTGCTCGCCGGTGCCTGCGTCCCACACGTCGACGGTCGAGCCGTTGAACGTCGTGGTGATCCAGGTGTTCGTCCCCGGGCTGCTGGCCACGGTGCGGGCGACGACGTCGAGCGTCTGGACGACTTCATTGCTGCGCCAGTCCCAGATCTCGAGCCTGTCCAGTTCGGAATCGAATCGCGAACGGCCACTCTTGGCGATCGCCAGTCGGCCGCCGGTCGCGTCGAATGCGACTGAATAGACGAAGAAGCCCGCGAAGTCGATCGATGCCTGCTCGGCGCCGGAACGGTCGACGACCGTGACGGTGCTCGTGTCGTCGGTTCCGGACACCACGGCGAGCGACGCCCCGTCGACGCTCCAGGCCAAGTTGTCGAGTCCGCCCGTCGGGGGGTCGTACGTGGCGATGATCTCGTTCGCGTCGAGGTCGAAGATGCGTACGGGGAAGCCCTCGACATCGGCGACAGCTGCGAATCCACCGTCAGGGCTGACGGTGAACCCGGGCGACGTCGAGCCCTCGCCGATCAAGCGGACGGAACGGCCACGGGAGTCTCGTTCGGCGATGGCCATGCGGTCCGACCCTGTGTAGAGCGTGTCCTCGTCGCCGGCGAACGCGACCGTACCTGCGTCGGAGCGGACCTCGAAGCCGCCGAGCTCCGCACCCGCAGCGGGGTCCATGTCGAAGATCTTCACGGCGGTGATCAGCCAGTCGCTGACCACCAGGCGGCCCGCACCCGGAGAAAACGCCACGCCGGGAACGCCGTTGGCGAGGTCACGGCCACCGAAGCGCCGAATCTCGGTGAGCACGTCCGCTGCGGCGTCCCAGACTCGCGCAGTGCCGTCGTTGCTGCCCGATGCGAGCATCGTTCCCTCGGGGCTCCAGTCCAGCCCGACGATCGCCGAGTCATGCCCCAGGCCGACGGACGAGCGCTCGCCGGTTGCGGCGTCGAAGACGCCGACGATCCCGTCGTTGTCGCCGGTCGCGATCTGCCGACCGTCAGGGCTCCACGCGACCGTGTACACCGCAGCGGCGTCGGGAACGTCGAGTTCGACGATCGTGTCGCCGGTCGCGATGTCGGTCACGGACGCGTACGGCGGTTCCCAGGAACCTCTCGCCAACTGTGTCCCATCAGGGCTCAGTTCAGCTGGACGATCGGCGACGTTCGGGACCGTGGCCACTGAGGTACCGGTCTTGGTGTCGACGATCTGGATCAGCCCGGAGTCGGTCCACACGATCGAGAGGCGCGTACCGTCGTCGCTGAAGCTCGGATTCCACGCCGGTCCGTTGCCCGCGACGCTGAGGAGTTCCTCACCGGTGGCGGGATCCCAGACGCCGACCGTGCCATCGTCGCCGGTGACGGCCAGCATCGAACCGTCATGGTTGAACGCGACGTCGTTCACGTCGACCTCGTCGCCGCGCCACGACCGCACCGACTCGCCCGTCTTCAGACTCCTGAGATCGACGATGCCCGTGTCCTCGGGGCCCTCGGTGACGAAGACGTCGCCCAGTGGACTGACCGCCAGGCGGCCACCCACCCCCGGCACGTCGAGCACGATCCGCGAGGCGCCGATTGCGCGGTGCAGTGCGTTGACCGCCTCTGGTGGAGCGTCAGCGTTGGCGTCTCCTGATGCATCGATTGCCTCGAGCGCGAGCAGGATGCTCCGCTCCGGGTCGTCGACCACGTTGGCCTCGGCCGCCGCCGCAAGCTCGCGGGA
>JBGSII010000049.1:0-3472 GCA_041742555.1 Ilumatobacteraceae bacterium | reverse complement strand
GCCGCAAGGAGGCGTTCGCCCGCGCCGACGAGCTGCTCGAACAGGTCGGGCTCAGCGAGCGCGCCGGGCACCTGCCCAGCCGTCTCTCGGGCGGTCAGATGCAGCGCGTCGCGGTCGCTCGCGGGTTGGGTCACAATCCACCGCTGCTGCTCGCCGACGAGCCGACGGCCAACCTCGACCACATCCAGGCCGAGGCGATCATTCGCCTGTTGCAGGGCCTCCGCGACGACGGGCGCATGATCGTGGTCTCGACCCACGATCCGCGCCTCGTACCGATCGCCGACCGGATCGTGCACATGGTGCCGCCGGACCAGCACGAGGAACGACCGACGCGCGAGGTCACGTTCGCCGCCGGCGAGTCGGTCTTCGAGCAGGGTGATCCTGCTGACCTGGTGTACGTCATCGAGTCCGGTGAGGTCGACGTGATCCGGGTCCTCGCCGATGGAGGGGAGGAACTGCTCACCAGGCTCGGCCCTGACATGTACTTCGGTGAACTCGGTCCGTTCCTCGGGTTCCCACGGTCGGCCTCCGTTCGGGCGGTCACCGACGTGGTGCTCACGGCCTACAGCCCGCGGATCTTCCGGGAGAGGGTGCTCCACAAGCACTGATCGGTCGCCGTTGTCCCCGCTCGGTGGGACGGCACGGACTCAGGGTGCGACGCCGTTGGCGGCGAGGAACTCGAGCGTTCGTCCCAGTGCGATCGCCGCCGAGCGGGCGTCGTGGGTCGCTCGGGCGTCGCAGTTGAACCCGTGGTCGGCGCCCGGGTACACGTGGACCGGCACGTCGGGATGAGCCGTTGCGATCGCCTCGACCTGGTCGAGCGGGATGCCGTGGTCGAGTTCGCCGAAGTGGAGCATCGTCGGGACCCGCGGCTGGCGGTCGCGCATTCCGTAGACCTGGCCGCCGTAGTAGCCGACGGCGGCAGCGATCGGCAGATCGCACGCGGCGATCCATGCGACGCTCCCGCCGAAGCAGTAGCCGATGACGGCGACCGGTCCTGTCCGGGCGACGTGATCCACGGCAGCGGCGACGTCGAGCATCGCTGCGTCGAAGGCGATCGGCATCACCAACTCGATCCCTCGAGCCTTGCCGGCGTCGTCGTAGCCGAGCTCGACGCCGCGCTCGCCCCGGTCGAACAACGCCGGCGCAATCGCCCGATACCCGAACGACGCGTACCGATCGACGATCGAGCGGATGTGCGCGTTCACGCCGAAGATCTCCTGCACGATCACGACGGACGCAGAGGCACCGTCCGGGTGGACTTCGTAGGCGTCGAGTTCGTGTCCGTCGCTGGCGGCAAGTCGCGTCATCCCACGAACCTACGCCACGCGCCAACTCCGTTGCGATGAGCGAAGGGTGCCGTATGCGGCCGCTTCGCTCATCGCTGGGAGGATCGACCGGGTTGCGATGAGCGAGACCTCCGTATGTGGCCGCTTCGCTCATCGCTGGGAGGGTGAGCCGGTGGCGAGGGCTCATGGCCCGGGGCGCCAGCGAATCGTCCACGCGCCGATTGGCGACGACGTACCGGAACGGCAACCCGGCTGGGAGGGCGTGGTCGTTGCCGGACATGCTGGAGTCATCGTGGTCGGTCTGATCGTCTCCGCACCTCACCGACTGTCCGTCGCTGGAGTCGGTCCGCAGTGACGGGCCTGGCTGTGCTCGTTGCTGGGGTGGTGTTCGCAGCGGCTGGCGGTGAACTGTTCGTCCGTGGTGCGGTGGGTCTGGCCGTCTGGGCGCGGGTGCCTGCACGATTGGTCGGTGTCAGCGTCGCGGCGTTCGCAACGTCGTCACCGGAGCTCTCGGTGGCAGTCCAGTCGGCAGTGGCGGGTCAGCCCGAGATCGCGCTCGGCGACGCGCTGGGGAGCAACGTGGTCAATGTGGCGGTCGTGCTCGGCATGGTGCTCGTTCTCGGGCCGCTGCAGGCGTCACGTCCGGAGCTTCGCCGTGAGCTGACCTTCGCGGCGCTGGCACCGATGCTCACACTGCTCGCGCTCGTCGACGGTCGTCTGGTTCGGGCAGAGGCCGGGGTACTCCTTCTGCTGTTCGTCGTCTGGTTCGCCGCCGTCGTCCGCCAGGCTCTTCGTGAACGAACCGATGCGAACGACGTGGACGACGCGGACGAGGTCCCATCACGTCGTCGCGCCACTGTGTTCACCATGCTCGGGCTCATTGCGCTGATCGTCGCCGGGAGGCTGATCGTGACCGCAGCGAAGGACATCGGCGCCGATCTGGGACTCGACCCCTTCGTCGTCGGGGCAACGCTGGTGGCCATCGGGACCTCGACACCGGAGTTGGCGACCGCGCTCATCGCCCGTCGGCGCAGCCACGCCGACATCGGGGTGGGCACCGTGCTCGGAAGCAACGTCTTCAACAACCTGTGGATCGTCGGAGTCGCCGCACTGCTCCATCCGGTCCAGACCTCGGTCTCCGAAGTCGTCCTCGCCGTCGGTGCCTGCCTCGTCGCCCTGCTCCTCGTTGTGCCGACATCGATCGGATCGGTCCCGCGTTGGCGGGGCGTCGTCCTGCTCGTGCTCGCGGTCGGCTACATGGCCGCGACGATCGCCATCGGCGGCTGACGGATCGAGCCAAGCGACACAAGGAACATCGAGCCCGCCGACCGATCGCTCCACGATCGCGACCCGGTGCCCGGCCGAGGCGACCCTGCCCGCTACATGAAGTTGCGGGTGTGGAGCGATGCCAGTGCTTCTGCTTCGCCGGTGGTGAAGCCCAGTCGGGCAAGTCGGGCGGCGCGGGCGTCGTTCATCTCGGCCTGCAGGTTCTGCACATGTCGCCAGCCGTCGCGGACGCCGTCGGCAGTGTCGTTGCCGGCGGCGAGGAGGACGAGCGCGTCGAAGACGTCGTCGTTGAGGCCGGAGGTGCTCTGCAGCGACCGGTGGCGCTGCTCGACGGCACGAGCGAGCCGACTGCGGAGGTCGGGTTCGAGTTGCGTGTGGCGCTCCAGGTGGGAGAGCGAGAAGGCGACGTGGCGGGCCTCGTCGTTGCGAGTGAGGTGGGCGATCTGCCGGGTGACGAGATCGGGAGCGTGGCGTTCGAGGAAGCTGAGGAGCGAGACGAAGGTGCCTTCGCCCATCACGGAGAGCAGGAAGCTCGCGATCGCGTAGTCGGGCTCGTCGAGCAGGGTTTGTAGTGAGGCGCGACCACCGACGGTGGACAGGGCGAGGTCGTGGCCGGACATGGTGGCGCGGCGGGTGAACACCTCGATGTGGCGGGCTTCGTCGGCGATGGTGACGGCGAGAAACTGTTGTATCTCGCGGAAGTGGGGATGGATCTGACCGAGGAACCTGGCGGGCACCACGAGTGCCGCTTCTTCGTTCTCGATCAGGAACGTCATCACCTGGACGATCGCGGCTTCGACCCGCCGGCCGTGGACGATCGGCGCCGCCCAGTCGATCGCCGCGGCGGGGTCCCACTGGGCCGCGACCGCTTGGGTGTAGAGCGCGGCTGCCCGATC
>JBGSII010000048.1:0-10215 GCA_041742555.1 Ilumatobacteraceae bacterium | reverse complement strand
AGGGCAGGAACAGGCCCACCAACAGGAGCTTGCGCAGCCAGGGGCGCTGCGTGCGGACCATCACCCAGGCATAGGGGAAGGCCAGCGCCAGGGCGGCCACAGTGACGATCGCCGCGGCCAGGAGCGTGCGCAGGCCGATCCAGGCATAGACCGAGGCACTGCGAGCATGAGCCCGAACCTTCCCCGACGTCCCCGGGTCCGTGCGCAGCCGCGCCCGCTTCGAGGAGTCCTCGCTCGGCGGCGTTGTGTATGCGTACCAGTCGTCGGCCTGGATCACCCAGAAGCCACCCATCTGCTCCTTGGTCTCTGCGTCGACGCCTTCGTCGATGAACGGCGCCCGTTGCTCGTCTACGCTCCCGCTCCATCGTCGCTGGTCGGCGGCGCGGCGACCTCGACGTGCTCGATCTGCGTCGCACCGACCTTCACCAGGTCGTCTCGCGGGTTCCGGACCGCCGGTTCGACCGTCTGATGACGGCGCCAGTGGTGGTACGCGGCCCACACGACCATCATCGGTGGGACAACCACGATCGCTGCGAACAGTGCGTACAGGATCAAGATCGCCGTGACCAGGCCAAACTGCTTGAACGGCACGAGCGGGCTGAACAGCAGCACTCCGAAGCCGAGCGCCGTGGTGAGCGCCGAGCCGAGAAGGGCCGAGCCCGTCGTCGCCAGTGTCGCGGTGGTGGCGTCCTCGATCGAGCCGCCGTGCTCGAGCTCCTCGGTGTAGCGGTGGATCACGTGGATCGTGTAGTCGACGCCGATGCCGATCGAGAGCGCGGTGATCAGTGCGGTGACGACGTTGTACGGGATGCCGATGAGCGCCATCGTGCCCAGAACCCAGAGCAGCACCAGGGCGATCGGGAAGACGGCGATCACCGCCAGCATCGGCCGGAACTCGGTGAGTCCGAAGAACAGCAACAGCACGATCAGTGCCGCGATGATGGTGAGTGCAATCGAGACCGTCTGGGTGTCGGACATGGCGTCCACCACCTCGACAGCGATCACGTCGCCTGACGTGACCGTGATCTGGTCCTGGTCGCCGAACCACAGACCTTCGATGTCGTCGACCATTTGCCGGGTGCGTTCCTCGTCGCCGGTGAATGCGCTGAACTGCACCAGTGAAAGATCGGTGCCGTCGGGGTCCTGGACCGCTACCTGGCCGAACCCGACAGGGTCGAGTTCCTCGAGCCGGTCCAGGATGGCTTGGACACCGGCTGGGTCGAGGGTGAGCCCCTGGTCGACTCCCTCTGTCATGGCCAGCAGCTCGGGGTCGTACTTGTCGTCGGGCTCGCCGCTGTCGTCGGTCCAGTCGAGATAGAGCACACCGAGTGACGCCGTGATCTCGCTTGCGGCTCCGGTCGGTCGCGACAGCTCGTCGGCGAACGCCTCGCCGATCTCGAGCAGGCTGCGCAACGTCCGGTCGTCGGTGAGCTCCGCTTCGACCAGCACCGTCACCGATTCGGTCTGACCGCCGAACGCCTCCTCCAGCGCCTCGATGTCAGTGAGCGACTCACCGCCCGACGGGAGGAAGTCGTTCGAGTCGAACTCGGTGCTGATGCCGAGTGCCGCCGTGCCGAGCACGATCGTGGCGACTGCCGTGGCGGTCAGGACCACGATCGGACGACGAGCGACGAACACACCAACCCGCTCGAACACCGGTCCGGAGCCTGGGATCGCGTCAGCGATCGGCTTCGGATCGCCCAGCGTGCCTCGGGCGTCGCGTCGGCTGTCGAGGATCCTGCGCGCGGCCGGCACGAGGGTGAGCATCACCACGAGTCCGTAGAAGACGCCGAACCCAGCCACGACGCCGAAGTCGCGGGTCGCGGGGATCGGGGACGCGACGTTGGTCAGGAAGCTGATGACCGTCGTGCCCGCAGCGAGACCGAGGGGCAGCATGACTCCTCGGAGCCCGACTCGGGCGGCCTCGGTCACCCCGAAGCCCGCGATGCGGAGTTCCCGGTAGCGCGCCACCGTCTGGATCGCGTAGTCGACGACGAGACCGGTCAGGATGATCGGGACCATGGTCGTGATCCGGTTGGGCGACCCGATGAGATCGAGGCCGTCGGGTCCCATGATCCCCTGGAAGCCCAAGGTGCCCACGATCACCATGGCCAGCCCGGAGACCGAGAGCGCCACGTCGGACGCCGTGCGGAAGAACACGAACAGCAGCAGCATGATCACCGCTGCGGCGATCGCGAGGAGCATGGTCATCGAGGACGACGACGACTCCGCGGATTCGTCGTCGATCGTCGTCGACGACAAGCTGCTCACGTCCAGCGGTCCGTCCACAGTCGGGACGAGCTCGGCGATCGTGCGCTCGGCGGCAGCCAACCCGTCGGCATCTCCGAGCTGGCGGAGCCTGACCGACGAGATCGCCAGACCTGTGCCCTGCGCCTCGCCGACCAGGCTCGAGAACACCTCGGCGAGCTCAGGGTCGTTCCCGAGCGACGCGGTGACGCCGTCGATCTGATCCTGCGTGACGGTCGACAGGTCGTCGACCTGGAGCGCCTGCTGGTAGATCGTCGAGATGGACACGACCGGGTCCGTCAGTGCAAGTCGCTCCGCCACTGCCGGATCGGCCACCACCGCCGTGGTGACGTCGTCGATGTGTGCCAGCCCATCGGGGGTCAATGCGTCGCCGCGGTGGAGGATGGTGACGTTCGTCAGGCCGGCGGAGTCCGGGAACGACTCCGACAGCGTCCCGATAGCGACGGAGACCTCGCTGTCGTCGGGCAGGAAGACCGACGAGTCGGCCTGCTCGGTCAACAATCCTGCGCCGACACCGAGGCCGACAGTGACGACGAGCAGCACGCCCAGCGCCCATCTCGGCCGGGAGGTCACGGCCGATGCGTACGTGTCGAGGATGCGAGGCATGACGCTGCTTTCGTTCGTTGGTGCGGAGTGGTGGGAGGCCCGGATTCCCCGCTCAGCTGCCGAGGGCTCCGGCCGCGTCGACGATGCCGGCGCCGATCTCGCTGGTGGCACCGTCGGGTGGCGTTGACGACCAGCACGTCGACGCCGATCCGGTACTGCTGTCCCCGACTGCCCTCGTTGCCTGACGCCGCGACGACGACCACCCCTGCTCTGCGACGGGGCGGATCGCGCGATTGAGCGTTCCCCCCTTCGTGAACCGGGAGATGAAACCAAACTCACCGAAGAGCGGGTCCTGGAACCGCGCTGGGGAATCGACCTGGTCGGGCTCGTCGGTGGACGGGCCGCATGCCACGCCGAGAGGCACACCAGCGAGTCCGATGGCGAGCGTGGATCGCGCTCGGATCGTGGTGCGGGCTCGCGTCGTCGTGCGGTTCATGCGGGGCCTCCACTCACTGTGCGTGCATCCCGACGCTCCTTCGTCCGACGTGGAATCCGAGCTGCGTTTGAGACTGTACGTCTCATCTGAAGAACACGAGACTAGCCGTCTCACGACTCGGGTCAACCGCTCTCCGGTGAACTTTCGGCATCCAGCGCGCAATGGACCCCACGTGCCGAACCCCGCCGACGACCGCACCTCCTGAGCTTCAGCGACGCTTCAGGTAGCCCTCAGCCCGCTCTCACCACCGTTTGTCACGCTCGTGTCCACGAGCCGCCCATCCGGGGCGGCCCGGCCAAACGGAAGGACACAACGTGACACCCAGCACCCCCACTCGCCGCTGGCTCTTCGGCGTGGCCCTCGTGGCCCTAGCGATGGACGCCGGTCTGTATCCGGCCATGCGGGCGGCCCGGCTCGCCCCGACCGAAGCGCTGAGAGCATGAGCCCTAAACCTCCCCGACGACCCCGAGTCGCGCGTGGGCTGCTGGCAACGGCGGCGGTACTCGTCGCGGCCGCAGCGTCGTCGATGCTCGGCCCGACCATTACCGCCGCCGACGACGGCGACTGCGACACTCCGGTGACCGCCGAGGTGTTGAACGACGCGTTCGGCGATTCCCCCGACGGGCTCGTCGGTGCCGACTACCAACGGGCCTACGAGCTCCCCGACGGGCGTGTGCTCTGGACGTTCCAGGACGCCTACGTCGATGATGGTGCGGGCGGGCCCACGCTGGTCCACAACGCCGCGTTGATCCAGACCGGTTCGTGCTTCGAACTGCTGCACGGCGGCAGTGAGGCATCGCCCGAGCCCTGGGTCGGCGCCGAGTCGACCGACCCGTTCGACCGGTGGTACTGGCCACTTGACGGCTACGTCCGCGACGACGACACGCTGGTGTTGTACTACGCCGAGATGACCGAGTTGGGGTCCGGGTACCTCGAACGGACCGAGCCGGTCGCGACCTGGGCGGTCGAGGTCGACCTCGACACGATGACCGCCGGGCCGCTCGAACGAGCCCCGAACCCCGGCAGCGAGCTCTACGGGTTCTCGGTGACCACCGACGACGACCACGTCTATCTGTACGCACAGTGCCATCGCCAGTTCGGGTTCAGCGACTACGGGCACGACCCCTGTACCGGGGACGTGTTCGTGGCTCGCCAGCCGCTCGACCTGCCGCCGTCGTACCCGCTCGAGTACTGGACGGGTGACGGATGGTCACGCAACAGCAGCCTCGCCGTGAACGTGGCGCCCGAGACGCGGCCCGATGGTTCCGAGCGGGTAATCAACCCGATGCAGATCGAACGCGACGGCGATCGGTGGATCGCCGTCACCAAGGTCGGCGACTGGTGGGGCGACGAAGTCTTCTACGACGTCGCACCCAGTCCGCAAGGGCCGTGGACGACCGTGTCGGTCGAACCGGTGCCGAGCGAGGATCCAGAGGTGGCCAGCTATTTCGCCAGCCTCGTACCGACCGACGACGCCGGATGGACGGTCGCCGTCGGCTACAACCGCTGGGACGGCCAACTCAGCTCCGACTACCGCCCCCGGTTCACCACGGTCGACGACCCGTGGACACGTCGGACCTGACCGGTCGACTGCGCACGGGGCCACTGCCCCGCTCCGTCGGCTTCTTCGACGGTCAGCGGGGGCGCAGCGAGGACGTCGGCGAGTGCGGTTCGCCACGCTCGGCTGGTCTGGATGGCCGTTCGGTGATGGCTGTGGCGGAACTGCTGCCAGGACTCGACCGAGGTCATGACGGCGATCGTCGTGACGACGTCGTCGCGCCGCGCCGGACTGTGGGCCTGCAGCTCGACAGCGAAGTACTGCCGCCCCTGGTCGGCCAGCACCTGCCGTGCGGCGTCGACGAACTCGGAGGCCTCGGCCTCCTGAGCCGCGTGGGCTCGCAGGAGGAGCTCCAGCGCATGCAGGGCCTCGTGGAGCTGCACCCTGGCGTCGACGAAGCGCCGGACACGAACGTCGAGGCTCCCGTCGTCGACCGTGGGAAGGGTGTAGAGCTCGGGGTAGCGCTCCAGCACCCGAGTGGATGCGCCATTGCGCAGCTCGGCAAGGGTCGAGAAGTATCGGAAGAAGGTCGCACGCGACACACCCGCCCGATCGGCGATGTCCTCGGGTGCCGGAGGTGCGCCACCTTCGAGCACCGCGTCGATGAACGCATCCACCACGAGCAGTCGGCGGCGCGCCGACGCCGAACGTCGTTTGGGCCTTGAGCTGTGCTCGTCGTCGTTCGCCATTCGATGGTGGTCTCCCGTTCGATGTCGAGGACGAGACTAGCCATCGCACCCTTGGCGAGACCGCGACCTGCGATTCAAAGTCTCACCAGTTCTCCGACGACTTCTTGCTCTTGGGCCGCCCGTGGTTCACTCATGGGGCCAGGTCCGCATCAACCTCGCAGGCGCTCGAGGACTCTCCGCTCCACTTGAGACTGCTAGTCTCGCGAACAACCCGTCAACCGGTGGGTCGGGCAAGTGCGCAGCGAAGGACGAAGATCATGGGAATGCGTCGACGGTGTCGGGGACCGGCCGTCCTTCTGGCGGGCGTCGTCGTGGTGGCGTCGTGCGGCAGCGGTGGGACCGGAGGGACTGCTCCGACGGAGGCCACAGCGTCGGTGACGACAGGCCTTGCCAGCGACGACGAGGGACGGGCCGGCGGCGGTGATGTCACTAGTGGCGAGGGCGACGTAGCGTCATCGGACGGTGACATCGAGGTCACCTACGGCGGAGAGTTGATCGTCGGTCTGGAAGCGGAAGCACAGGGGCTGCGTCCCTGGGCCGACGCGGCGTCGTCGTCGGCCGTGAACATGATGAACGCCATCTACGACCAACTGATGAAGCAGACCGTAGACGGCGACGTTCAGGGGTACCTGGCGGAGAGCCTCGTACCGAACGAGGACTTCACCGTCTGGACGATGACGCTTCGTACCGGGGTGACGTTCAGCAACGGCACGCCACTCACCGCGCAGACGATCGCCGACATGTTTCCCATCCAGCAGACGGGCGCCACCGCCACCGCCGCGATCGCGGCGGCCGGTCTGACCGGCGTCGAGGCCACCGGCGACCTCGAGGTGACGTACACCCTGGCGGCACCGAACTCCGCGTTCGCGTCGGCGCTCACGAACCCCACACTCGGCATGCCGTTCGACCCGGAGGCTGCCGCCGCCGATCCCGCCGGCTTCAGCGCGAACCCGGTCGGCACGGGGCCATTCGTCGTGGAGTCCCGCGACATCGACAACGAGACAGTCGTCGTCCGTCGCGACGACTACTGGTTCACGACCGCCGACGGCAACCGACTGCCGTACGTCGACACGGTCAGCTTCCGGCCCATCGCCGACGAGGGCACCCGTCTCGACGCACTGCTGTCCGGGACGTCCAACGCAATGACCACACTGAGGGGAGCGACGATTCGCGACACTCGGGCCACCTCGGACGGGCTCACCCTGGTCGAGTTCCAGGGCAACACGACCGGCGGGGGGATGTACAACACCTCGGTTCCGCCGTTCGACGACGTGCGCGTCCGCCGCGGGCTCACCGCCATGATCGACAGTGAGCGGTTGATCGAGGCCAGCGGTGGCACCGGGATCTCGGTGCCCGCCACCCAGTGGTACTCACCCGACAGCCCCTACTGGACCCAGGAGGCGGCCGACAGCTACCCGGGATTCGACTTCGACGCAGGCAGGGCATCGCTGCAGCAGTACATCGACGACCCGAACCGGTCGGACGGCAAGACCACCGGCGAGCGCATCGAGGTCACGCTGTCGTGCCCGCCCGATCCGACGTTGATCGCGACCATGCAGGTGATCGACCAGGTGTGGACCGGCTCGGAGCAGGTCGACGTGACGCTGGCCCAGTTCGACCAGGCAACCCACGTCGACGACGCGATCACCGATCGTCACCAGGCCCATTGTTGGCGCTTCAGCGGTCAGGGCGACCCCGGCGCAACGCTCGCCCCGTTCGTCGCCGACCCGGCAACCTCTGCGGGCAACCTGACGAACTTCTCCTCGCCGACGATGCAGGAGGCGGTACGCGCGGCCAACCGAACCGACGATCTCGACGAGCGCAGGGCGCTCTTCTCCGAGGTGATGCAGGAGATCAACGACCAGGCCCTGCTCTGGTACGGCGGACACACGACCGTACTCATCGCCACCGACGACGAGGTTCGCGGGGTCGATGACTGGGAGTTGCCGGACGGCACGCTCGGCTCGGGGATCCCGGACGCAGTCGCCATGTGGTCGCAGGTCTTCATCACGAAGTAATCGGACGACTCACACCTTCGGCTCGACCGGCGGAGCCGTCGCGATCTCCACGACGACTGGACATGGGTCCGTGATCGTGTCACTCATTTCCAGATGGCGTCGAGAATGCGGACTCGGACGCTTCGCAGCGCCGGCAGCAGGGCGGAGGCGACCGCGACCACCATCAGGACGGCGGCATCGGAGCGCAGCTGTCCACGACTCACGCTGAGCGTCACCTCGCCGGTCGGGAACGAGAACGGGTGGCGGTCGATGAACGGCACGACGACCCCGAGGTAGAGCGCGATGCCGACGGCCGTCCCGGCGAGCGCGTACGCCATGGCCTTGAGCACGTAGCTCCACACGATTGCGTTCGATCGGATGCCGATCGCACGTTCGATCCCGATCGTACGCCGCTTCCCGACCAGGTCGACGTAGGTGACGATGGTGACGGTGACCGCGGCGACCAGCAGGGACACGACGCGAAGGATCTCCTTGATCAGATTGAACGATTCCGTCTGGTTGTCGATGACGACTCGCAGGTCGAGCCACGTCTCGTAGGTGAGGTCGTTGTGCTCCGCCTGGAGGCGATCGACGACGGCTTGCTCGTCGCCTCGGGTCGTGCGGATGCTGACGGACGTGGCGATGTCGCCGACGGACGGGAGCAGTTCGGCCGCGGCGTCCCGGGTGATGAAGGCGCGGGAGTCGGATGGCTCGAAGTTGTTGCGGTAGATCCCGCGGACGCTGAAGGTCGCTTTGGTGCCGTCGAGGAGCGTGACGTCGACGGCGTCACCGACGTGGACGGAACGCAGCGAGGACCGGTAGGTGCCGCGCGAGGTGTCGCCGGCACCGGCGATGCCGATGCCGAGCACGATGCCGTCTCGGTCACCTGTGGCCAGCCAGTCGCCCTCGATCACGTTCGACGGTGTGGTGAAGACCTCGCCGTACGACTCGGGTTCAGTCGCAAGGACCGGCCAGGTGCCGCTGGTGGCGCCGGAAGCGACTTCGGAGCCGACCCGGAGCGCAGCCGTAGCGGCTTCCACGCCGGAGACACCGCGAGCCGAGGCGACCACGCCCGCGGCGTCGGCGATCACCTTGTCGTCGGGGCCCGGGCTGATCTGCACGCTCGACGTCGTCGTGTTGATGAGCTGTGACTCGACCTGGTCGATTGCTCCCTGGATCAGCGACGGGATGAACAGCAACTGGACGTAGACCAGCGACATCATCGCGATGGTCATCACGAGCACGCCGAGAGGTCCCCGCACCAGCGCCTGTGCGGCCAGGAACGCCGCGGTCCTGATCGTCTGGACGAGCCGCATCAGAAGTACGGCTCCACGATGCGGCCATCCCGGAGAAAGACGAGCGAGGTGGCGTACTTGCGGTGGTCGGGGTCGTGACTGACGAACACGACGGTCACCCCGAGGTCGCGGTTCAGTTCGGTGAGCGCGTTCATGACCGTCTTGGTGGACAGGGTGTCGAGACTGGCGGTCGGCTCGTCGGCGAAGACGATCTCCGGCTCGTTCATCAGGGCGCGGGCGATGGCGACCCGCTGCTGCTCCCCGCCGGACATTTCCCCGGGCCGATGACGAGCTCTGCCGGCGAGACCGACCAGCTCCAGCAGGTCCCTGGCTCGATGGCGGCAGTCTTGGCGCGACATCCCGAGCATGTGGGCCGGAAGATAGACGTTCTGCTCGGCGGTCAGCTCGGGCAGCAGGGCATATTCCTGGAAGACGTAGCCGAGCCGCTCGAGCCGCAGCCGGCCCCGCTCCCGCTCTGGGAGCGCCGTGGCCTCCACACCGTCGATGATCACCGAGCCCTCGGTCGGATGGTCGAGAAGTCCGAGTTGATGCAGCAGGGTCGACTTACCGGACCCGCTCTTTCCCATCACACACGACATCTCACCCCGCTCGACCCGCAACGACACGTCGTCGATGGCGCGGACCGCAGCCTGACCGGTGCCGTAGATCTTCCTCAACCCGATGCCCTCGAGTGCGACGTTCTCCCCCGGGTTGCGGCCTCGAAGTGGGGCATCACGCATGTCTCCGTGGTTCATGGCGGGGTTGGTCGTCCTCTCGACTCCTGACATGAGACTAGCTGTCGCATCGACGCAATGAGACCGACAGGAGGTGGCCAACGAGTGCGAACCAGGGCTGCGTTGTCGGTCCCGTCGGATTGGCCTACTCCGCTGGGGGTGGTCCCCGACTCGCTACTCGATCCGCATTCCGGAGAGGGCTCGCGCGATCACGAGCTGCTGGATCTGTTCGGTTCCCTCGAAGATGTCGTAGATCTTCGCGTCGCGATGCCACCGCTCGACCGGATACTCGCGCGAGTAGCCGTATCCACCGAGGATCTGGATGGCGCGTTCGGTGGCCCAGACCGCGACCCTGCCTGCCTTAAGTTTGGCCATCGAGCCCTCGGCCAGTTCGAACGATCGGTTCGACCCCAACCGTGCCGCTCTCCAGGTGAGCAGGCGTGCTGCGTCGATCTCGAGAGCGATGTCGGCGAGCGCGAAGGCGATCGACTGGTTCTCGATGATGGGGCGGCCGAACGCATGCCGCTCCCTGGCGTAGTCACGCGCGTACTCAAAGGCCGCGCGCGCCACTCCGAGCGCCTGCGCTGCAACGGCGGGCCGCGACGACTCGAACGTCTGCATGGCGGCCTGCG
>JBGSII010000047.1:0-10085 GCA_041742555.1 Ilumatobacteraceae bacterium | reverse complement strand
GACTCCGGCGACCGCGAACGACGCGAGCGCCGCCCGCTTCACTGCGGCCGGCCTCGCCAGCCCACTCGCGACCAATCGGGTTGGCCCGACCCGGACGTCATCGGTGCCTCGAATCCCGTCGCTGTAGTCGTTGGCGTAGTTGACGCCGACTTGCAGCGCGACGCTGACCACCATCGCCGCGCCCACACGCCACCAGACGATGTCGGTCGGCTCGCCGACTGCCGCGGCCGCGCCGACCGCAACCGGAACGACCGCAGCGGGCAAGGTCCGGGGCCGCGCTCCGGTGATCCAACGATTCATGTGTGCGCCATGATGGAGCCATGACGCTGCTGTGGCAACTCGGCACCCCGATCGACCCGATCATGGCGTGAACCGGCTCGTCGCGATCGACCAGCCGGGCGGGCCCGGCTTCGTCGACGAGCTGCAGCGCGTGTGGGACTCGGGGGACGCTGCGTTTCCCGTCGACCAACGACTCCCGAACGCCGCTCGACGCGCCGTGTGCGAGGCCATGCGGGTCGGCGACGAGGTCGAGCCCGGCGATGCGTTGGTGGTCGCGACGAGTGGATCGACCGGACGCCCCAAGGGTGTGGTCCTGACTCACGACGCGGTCGCTGCGTCGGCGCAGGCGACGAGCGAGCGGCTCGGAGTCCGAGACGACGATCATTGGCTGGCGTGCCTGCCGCTCTCGCACGTCGGCGGCCTGTCGGTGGTGACACGGGCGCTCCACACGGGCACCCGACTGACGGTGCTGCCCCGGTTCGACGCCGCCGAGGTCGAACAGGTCAGCGCCACCCTGGTGTCGCTGGTCTCGACTGCCCTCACCCGCGTCGACCCGACTCGATTCCGCACGATCCTGCTCGGAGGTTCCCGTCCACCAGATGATCGTCCTGCGAACTGCGTGACGACGTACGGGATGACGGAGACCGGAAGTGGCGTCGTGTACGACGGCGTGCCCCTCGACGGTGTGCAGGTCGACATCACTCAGGAAGGCGAGATCCGGCTCCGCGCGCCGATGCTGCTGCGCTGCTACCGGGACGGCACGTCTCCCGTCGACGACAATGGTTGGTTCGCGACCGGCGACATCGGTGCGTGGCGATCCGACGGCCGACTCCACGTGCTCGGGCGACGTGGCGATCTGATCATCAGCGGCGGCGAGAATGTCTGGCCCGAGACCGTGGAGGCCGCCATCGCCGGCCATCCGGGCGTTGCCGAGGTGCTCGTGCGCGGCGTCGACGACCCCGAGTGGGGCCAAGTCGTCGAGGCGGTGATCGTGCCGACCGGCGACGCTCCGACGCTGGAATCCATCCGGGCCCACGTCAAGCTGCTCCATCCGGCGTTCATGGCACCCAAACGGCTCGAGGTCGTCGAGGCACTCCCCCGCACGACGCTCGGCAAGTTGCGTCGCCACAGCGGCCCTGCCGCCGGAGTCGACGTCGTCCGATCTCAGCCGGCGGCGGACACCCCGGCACCACCGTCGATGACGTAGGTCTCCCCGGTGATCCAGCTCGCGAGATCGCTGGCGAGGAAGGTTGCGAGATTGGCGATGTCCTGCGGGTCGCCGAGGCGCTTCAGTGGCATCCGAGCGGCGAGTTGCTCTCCGAAGTTGTCGACGAGCACGGCGGCGAAGTCGGTGACGACGAGGCCGGGCGCGATCCCCACCACGCGGGTGGGGCCGAGCTCGGACGCGAGCTGACGGGTCATGTGGATGAGCGCTGCCTTCGTCAGGTTGTAGACACCCAGTCCGCCGCCGTCCGTGCGCAGGCCGCCGACCGACGCGATGTTGATGATCGTCCCCGGCCGCTGCTTGAACGACTGTTCCCACGCGGCCTTGGACCACAGCAGCGGCGCCTCGAGATTCACCTGGAACGTTTTGTCGTAGCGCCCCTTGTCGACATCGAGCGTCCGTCCGTAGTACGGGTTCGTGGCGGCGTTGTTGACGAGGATGTCCAGTGCGCCGAACCGCTCGATCGTCGCGCTGACCGCACGCTCACCAGCATCGGGATCGCCGGCGTTCGCGGCGAAGATCTCGACGTCGCCGGTCATCTCCGATCGCGCAGCTTCGAGCTGGTCGGACTTGCGGCTGTTGATCATCACCTTTGCGCCCGAGGACGCAAACGACGCCGCGATCGCCTTGCCGATGCCCTTCGAGGCGCCGGTGACCAGCGCGACCTTGCCGTCCAACGAGATGTCCATCACCGCTGAAGCTAGGCAAACCCGTCGCCGCCGGACGAACCCGCGCCCGACGTCGGGTGACCTCGGTCAACGCTGGTCGAGGGAGCGTTCGAGTTGGTCGATCGTGACGAGGTGGCAGGACGCGGTGATGAGCATCGAGGCTGCGGTCACCACGACCTGGAGCGAGAGCACGATCGCCAGGTACACGACGAGACTCAGGAACTGACCGAATCCGGCCACCGAGTTGACCGCGCCGCTGAGGGCTCCGGCGATCAGACCCGTGATGACCAGTCGCCCTGCTGCGTACCAGAACTGCCCGCTGGTCAGCTCCCAGCTGCGTCTCACACCGATCCCGTGTCCGCCGACCGCGGCCAGCACGACGGCGAGCGACACCCTCACCCACAGCCACGTCGCCACCGCACCCGCCAGCAGCACCACGAAGACCGACGTCAGCACGATCGCCGCTCCCCCGGCATCCAGGACCGCCACGAGCACCACCGGCAGCGAAGCGACGATCCACACGCCGAGGAACACCAGGGAGACCACGACTCCGGATGCCAGGACGCCTGGCACTCGGCGGCCGGCAGCGCTCATCAGACCACCGACCGACTCGACCGGTGATGGGCCGGTTCCCGATTCGGCGACACGTACCGAGCCGGCCCGCACCGCGAGCGCGACCGACCAGGCCGACACCAGCGCGAAGATCACCCCGAGCAGGACGAACCACGGCAACGCCGACCAGAACATCTGCTGGGTCAGCTCCCAGACACGATCGGCCTCTGCGTCGGTCAAGTCGACGGCATCGGACCCTCCGAACGAGTTCTCGTCGAGATCGAGCAGACGACGCACTTCACGGCCGCGCCGGCCATCGAGTGTCGACACGACCAGCACCCATCCGGCGACACCCAACATCGTCCACGGGACCAGGAGCACGAGCCCGATCCGGCGGGCGGCGACCTTCACGGCAGCGAGCGAGCGTTCGAACCACATCGAGAGCGACATCGGGTCGCGCGGCGGCGCCACCCACATCGGAGCGCGATGGTCGGTCCACCGAGCCCCGTCCCAGTACCGCCAGGTCCATGGATGCTCAGGATCGTCGTACCAGCCGGACGGCGGCATCGGGGGTGGGCCGGTCGGCCAGGTCACGCCCGCAACCTACAGCGATGAGCGAACGGTCCGCATACGGCACCCTTCGCTCATCGCTGGCCCACATCTGGCCGTTCCGATGAGCCGGAGGTGCGTCTACGGTGCCCTTCGCTCATCGCTGGCGATGAGGTCAGTCGTGGGTCTGGCGGAATGCGGCGGGCGCCGGGCCGTGCCAGTGGAACCGTTCGAGGAGGTCGAGCTCGCGCGCCCGCATCACCACGGTCTCCTCGGGCTCAGCATGATCGTGGCCGAGCACATGGAGGATCCCATGGACCACCAGCAGCGCCAGCTCGTCGTCGACCGTTCCGGCATGATCGGCGGACTGCTCCGCTGCGACGGCCGGGCTGATCACGATGTCGCCGAGCAGCGTCGGCACGCCCGTCATCGGTTCGTCGTCCATCGGGAACGACAGCACGTCGGTCGGGCCTGCTTTGCCCATGTGCTCGGCGTTGAGCTGGGCGATGTCGTCTCGGTCGACGAACGTCAGCGTCAGCTCACCCTCGACGTCGCAGTCGGCGAGCACCGCGAGCGCCAGTCGGTGCCAGCGTTCGACATCGACGACCGACTCGGGTGAGTCGTCGGCGGTGCGCTCGTCGGACACGACGACGGTCGGTGACGACTCGTCGCGTGGCATGCCCGGCTGCTTCACCCGGACCGTCAGCCGTCGACCGGACGGGCGTCCTGCTGCTCGTAGGCGGCCACGATGTCGGCGACGATCCGGTGCCGCACCACGTCCGAGCCCGAGAGCCGGACGAACGCCAGACCATCGATCCCGGCAAGGGTCTTCTCCAGACCGGCGAGCCCGCTCTTTCCCGTGGGCACGTCGACCTGGGTGGTGTCGCCGGTGACGACGACCCTCGAACCGAACCCGATCCGAGTGAGGAACATCTTCATCTGCTCGGGCGTCGCATTCTGCGCTTCGTCCAGAATGATGAAGCTGTTGTTGAGCGTGCGCCCGCGCATGAACGCGAGCGGCGCAACCTCGACGACCTGGCGCTCGAGCAGCCGCTGCACCGCGTCGGGATCGAGCATGTCGTAGAGCGCGTCGTACAGCGGACGCAGGTACGGATCGATCTTCGCCATCAGGTCACCCGGGAGGAATCCGAGCCGTTCGCCCGCCTCGACCGCTGGCCGGGTGAGGATGATCCGCTGGACTTCCTTGGCCTGCAGCGCCCGAACCGCCATCGCGACGGCGAGCCACGACTTCCCGGTGCCGGCTGGTCCGAGCCCGAACGTGATCACGTTCTCGGCGATCGTGTCGATGTAGCGCTTCTGACCGGCGGTCTTGGGCTTGACCTGACGCCCCTTGGCACCGCGCAGCACCTGGTGTCCCAGGATCTCGCTCGGGCGTTCGCTCGCCCCGACCATCGTCATCACCCGCTCGAGTGTCACATCGTCGAGTTGCTGGCCTGCCTGCAACAGGGTCGAGAGCTCCTCGAAGAGGTTCGACACCACGATGACGTCGGCCGGTTCCTCGCCGGAGATGCGCACCTCGTTGCCACGCACACTGATGCGAGCCGACGGGAAACGCTGTTCGATCTGACGCAGGTGCTGATCGCGCGGCCCCACCAGAGCGGTCATCACATGAGTGCCGGGAACGACGACGGTCGTCGAGGAGGTACTGGTAGCCATACGGTGCGGGATCCTGATGGCCAGGCTAGCCCGCCCACCCGCGGGCGGCACGGGGACGGCGTATCGCAGCGGTGCCCGCACGGGCGGGCTGCCCGGAGGCCGCGGGACGGGCGCGTTACCGTCGTGGGTGTTCTCATGATGTTCCCTCGACTCGTCCCGCTGCGTCGCGCCACCATCTCGGCGATCGCATCGGTCCTCCTCCTGACGCTCCTCGCGAGCCTCGGCCCGTCACGCGGTGGCCAGGCCCAGTCGATCTCACTGCGACAGCTCGCCGACGATGCCGGGGTCCTCCTCGGCGCTGCGATCGATGCCGACGCGCTCGACGACGACGGGTACCGCCAGCTGCTCGTCGACCACGTCAACCTGGCCTCGACCCAGGGCAACCTGTCGATGGCGGCCGTTCAACCCGAACAGGGAGTGTTCGATTTCAGCCGGTCCGACGCCATCGTCGACTTCGCGATCGAGAACGGCATCGTGGTTCGTGGCCACGAATTGATCAACGGCGCTGTCCCGGGTTGGGTGAGCGCTGGGACATGGACCGCCGACAGCCTCGCAACGGTGCTTCGAGACCACGTCACGGCGGTGGTGACGCACTCTCGCGAACGCAATCCAGGGGCGGTCATCCAATGGGATGTCGTCGGTGACGCCTTTCTCGCCGACGGGACACCACGGCCGACCATCTGGCAGCAGGTGATCGGCGACGACCACATGCGCATCGCGTTCGAAGCAGCCCGCGAGGCCGATCCCGAGGCAACGCTGTTCTACGACGACTTCTACGACGATGTCGCGGTGACCCAGGACTCACTGGCGTCCGGGATTCCGATCGCCGCAGGCGCCAACGCCGAGCGCACCACGTGCGACGTCGTACCCAAGTGCGTCGCAGTTCGGGACCGGATCGCAGCACTCGTCGCCGAGGGTGCCCCCATCGACGGGGTCGGGTTCCAGTCGCACCAGTTCTCGCCCGATCCCGTGGATCTCGCTCGGTTCACCACGTGGGTCGGTGACCTCGGGCTCGAGTGGGCGGTCACCGAGTTCGACGTCCCACTGCCCGTCACCGAGATCTCCAATCCCGAGAGCCTCGAGTTCCAGGCGCAGGTCTATGCAGATGCGCTCGCGGCCTGTGCTGATGCGACGAACTGCGACACCTTCGTGACGTGGGGAATCACCGACCGGTTCTCTCCGATTCCGGCGGAGACCGGCGGAGCCTTCGACGGCGCCCTCTGGTTCGACGCGAGCGACGCTGCGAAACCGGCGTTCGACGCCATGGCCCAGGTGCTGACCCAGCGCGGCTCACCGCGGCCGACGACATCGTCCGAACCACCGCTCGAGGCGACGATCGAGTCGACGCTCGCGCCCGATCCGGGCGGGGATCGCGAGGACGAGGGCAACTCGACGGTCGTCGCCGTCCTGGGCACGATCGCCGCGCTCGGCCTGATCGCCTCCGCGATCGTGATCGCCCGCCGCCGACGGGCGTCCACCACCGCTCGGTGAGCAAGCCCGACGCACGCGACGGGATGGATCGTCGCTCGTGGTCCGCCGGGTTCCGCAGCATCCGTGTCGTATGGCAGGATTCTCGATTTCATGGCCTCGAACGGGTACCGCAACGTCCTCGCCGTACGCGATGCCAGGGCGCTGATCGCCGCGAGCGGCGCATCACAACTCGGTGACTGGCTGTACAACGCTGCACTGCTCGGGTACATCTACGAGTCGACGGAGTCGGCCGGATGGGTCGGCGCCGCGACGGTGTTCCGACTGTTGCCCTATGTCGTGTTGGGCCCGATGGGCGGGATGATCGCGGACCGCTACGACCGCCGCACCGTCCTGATCGTCGGCGATGTCATTCGGTGCACCGTGATGATCGCTCTCGCAGCGGTGGTCGGCTTCGAGGGTCCGGTCGTGGTGGTGATCGCGCTCACCGCGCTGACCTCGGCAGCCGGAACGGCCGAACGGCCAGCTGCCATGGCGCTGCTCCCACGACTCGTCGGGGAGTCACGCATCGGATCCGCCAACGCGCTCCTGCACACCGTTCAGGACATCGGCGTCGTCGTGGGGCCAGCCCTCGGGGCCATCCTGATCGCCGTGGCGCCGCCGTCCGTGGCCTTCGGCGTCAATGCAGCGACCTTCGCCATCTCGGCGCTGTTGGTGTCATCCATGCGGCGAACGTCGGTGTCGGCCCGACCCAACGAACACGAGAGCGCCCGCCGGCAGTTGTTCGATGGACTTCGCACGGCGCGCACGGCGCCGTTCGTGGTGCCGCTGTTCGTCGTGGTCGCCATGGCCGAGTTCACCTACGGAGCCCAGACCGTGCAGCTGGTGCTCTACAGCCAGGACCAGCTCGGCCTCGGCGCCGAGGGATACGGCTACCTGTTGGCCGCGGCCGGGATCGGCGGGGTGCTCAGCGCAACCGTCAACGGGAGGTTGTCCACGAGCTGGAGGGTGTCGCTCATCGTGGTGACGGCCGGTGCCGTGTTCTGCCTCACTCAACTCGCGTACGCGTGGACCGACCAGCTCGCTGTCGCACTGGCATTCACGCTGCTGGGTGGCGTTGGTGTCGTGGCGTGCGAGGTGGTCGCCGAGACGGCAGTGGCGCGCATCGTCCAACCCGATCTGCTCGGGCGTGTCATGGGCGTCTTCGATTCGCTGTCGGTCGCCGCCATGGTGTTGGGAGCGCTGCTCGCGCCGGTGCTCGTCGATCGGGCATCGCTCCAGACGAGCTTCGTCGTTCTCGGCTCGATCGCGCTCGTGATCACGTTGAGTTGCTGGATCGCGCTCCGCGGCCTCGACGTGGTGAGTCGTGAACGTTCCGCCGCACTGGCATCACGCATGGAGATCGTCACGCGCCTTCCAATCGCGTCGGGTGCACCGCAGTCGGTGCTCGAGCAGTTGGCCTCGGCGGCACAGATCTGCCCGCTCCCCGCGGGTGTCGACGTCGTGGTGCAGGGCGC
Source organism: Ilumatobacteraceae bacterium (assembly GCA_041742555.1). GTDB lineage: Bacteria > Actinomycetota > Acidimicrobiia > Acidimicrobiales > Ilumatobacteraceae > Sva-07. The sequence goes on along the minus strand of JBGSII010000047.1, from coordinate 2,190 downwards.
ACCTGCCCATGCGTTCTACGCGGTGATCGACGGATCCGTCATCGTGCACGCCGACGACGACGTTCGCGCCCACCTCGGGGCCGGCGACTTCTTCGGGGAACGAGGACTGCTCGACAACGCGCCGCGCAACGCGACGGTCACCACCGAGCAGCCGACGACCGTGCTGCGGATCGAGGGCGACATCTTGATCGATGCGCTGCAGTCGGCACCATCGGTCAGGTCGGCCATCGATCGCCCGATGGGGAGCGGGTTGGCATTGGCGGCCCCACAGGAACATCGCACCGCGCTGATCGACGATCCAGCCTGGGACGCCGGCGGGCACGTTTCATGACTGCGCTCGATGCGACGATCGTCGTGATCGGCGTCGGATACGAGGGCAAGCGATCGATCATGACCCGGATGGCGGATCTCGGTGTGCGGCTGATCCTCGTCGATGAACCGGGCCACTGGTCGCGCTCGTTGGTCGATGATGGTGTCGCCGAGCAGTGGCTGCAGGTCACGATCACGGGAAATCCGGACCGCGACGCGGCCAGCGTCGTCGACGCGCTCAACCGAGCCGGGGTGTCACCGAAGGGTGTGCTCACGTTCTACGAGGACACCATTGCCACCGTTGCTCGCGTGGCGGCCACGCTCGGTCTGCCCGGCAACCCTGTCGAAGCGGTCGACGCAGCTCGAAGCAAGGTGCGCACCCGGGAACTCTCAGCCGAGCTCGGGCTTCCGACCCCCCGAGCCGAGCGGGTTCGATCACTCGACGAGTTGTTCGCCGCGGCATCGGTGATCGGATTTCCCGCGGTCGTCAAGCCCGAGTTCGGAGCGAGCGCGATGGGGTGCGTTCGAGTCGACGACTTCGAGGCACTGCCCGGCATCTACTCACTCGTTCGCGGCGTGGTCGACCCGAGTCATGACGGCATCTTCCGGATGGGGAACGACCTGCTGTTGGAGGAATACCTCGATGGGATCGAGTTCGACGTCGACCTGGTCATGCACGACGGTGCGTGCGTGTTCTCGAGTGTCTCGCAGAACTGGCCGACCGCAGAACCCTCGTTCCAGGAGCGCGGTCTTCATCTTCCACTGGATCACGATCGTCGAGCGGTTGGTCGACTCGTCGACCTGGCGGTGGACACCGCCCGTGCCTTCGGCTTGACGCGCGGGGTGTTGCACGTCGAAGGAAAGTGCACCAGCCGCGGTCCACGACTGGTCGAGGTGAACGCGCGCTTGGGTGGAGGACGAATTCACGAGATGGTGCGCGCCGTGTGGGGCGTCGACCTGGTGGAGGCCCAGGTCCGCAGCTGTCTGGGTCTTGCGCCCAATCTTCGACCGAGCCGAAAGCCACAGTGCGCAGTCGTCGACGCCTTCATCTATGCGCCGACCTCCGGTCGGTTGCAGAGCCTGGGGCTCCGCGACGAGGTGCCGGCCGGCTGCATCGAGTTCCACCTCGACGTCCACGCAGCGCTCGGCGACGACGTGGACGGCCCCGACCGGATCTTCTCCACAGCCCTCGCCGAGGTCATCGTCGTCGCGAAGGACCTCAGACGAGCGCGGGCGTTGCAGCAGGCCGTGGTGGCGCAAGCGCCGACGATCGAGGTGTCCGTCGAGCACCCGGATGCGTGAGCCCGTGCCCACACGCGAAGAACCCCTGAGCAGGACAGGTCCTGCTCAGGGGTCGGAGGCGACGATGAGAATCGAACTCATGTACACGGCTTTGCAGGCCGTTGCCTAAACCACTCGGCCACGTCGCCAGTTGAGGGGCTGAGGATAGCGGGCACCCGCACTCACGGTGCAGTGCGTGAGCCATCTGACCCAGACCAGGCGGCCAGCCGAGCCAAGCCCTCGTCGATCGACACGACCGGCGTCCATCCCAGGTCGTCGCGGGCAGGGCGAGGATCGAACCAGTGGGCGGTACCGAGCTGTTCGGCGAGGAACTGTGTGAGTGGTGGCTCGTCCGCGCGCCGCAGCAGGGGCCAGACCCGCTCGACGACCGCGCCAACCGCACGTCCGACGCCCAGCGACACCGATCGTGGTTCGAACGGCACATCGGCGGCACGACAGATCCCCTCGACCAGTTCGCGGATCATCCGCGGTTCCCCGTTCGACACGACGTAGGCCCGACCGGAACACCTCGCTCCCGGCTCGACGGCATCGAGCGCTGCGACGAGCGCGTCGACGGCGTTGTCGATGTAGGTCGTGTCG
>JBGSII010000046.1:0-6491 GCA_041742555.1 Ilumatobacteraceae bacterium | reverse complement strand
TGCAGCGGCGCTGTCAGCCGAGGTGAGTGCAGGCACTGCCGATGCTGCGGACGCGCTGCGCAACATCGATCCGGATGCGCTGCGGCCGATCGCCGGAACGGTCGATTTGGACGCGGTTGCGGCTGCCGAGGACCCGCTGGTCGAGGTGAGCGAGGCGCTGGCTGCGCTGCGCGTCGTCCGTGACGACGTCGACAGCTCGTGGCTGATCGATCCGCTCCAACGCGAGGTCGCGCAGCTGGGTCGTCGGTTGGATGACGGCGAGGCTCAGCTCGATACGGCGATCCAGGCGGTGCGTCTCGCTCCTGGCATGCTCGGCGCTGACGGCGAGCGTCGCTATCTGGTCTTGTTCACCTCGCCAGCGGAGGTGCGAGGCCTGGGCGGCTTTGCGGGGAACTTCGCCGAGGTGACGGTGGCCGATGGCCGTATCGAGCTGGCGGAGTTCGGACGTGTCGAGCAGCTGAACCGCCTCACGCGTGATGCGAAGGCGGTGTGCGACGGTTGCCCGGAGGAATACCTCGCCCACTGGGGTCGTTTCGGCGCCGACAACGGCCCCGACGGCACCGTCGGCCCGGCGGTCTGGTCGAATCTCACGGTTGCGTCGCATTTTCCCCACGTTGCAGCCAGCGCACAGGTCCTCTTCCCTCAGGCCGTGGGTCGGCCGATCGACGGCGTGATCGTGGCCGATCCATTCGTCGTCGAGGCGCTGATGCGCTACACCGGACCGATCGAGGTTCCCGAACTCGGCCGTACCGTGCGGCCGGGCAACGCCGCGGCGTTCATCATGCGCGACCAGTATCTGATCACCCAGGATCGGCCCGAGCGCGTCGACGCGCTCGACACGCTCGGTCGCGGAACGATCGAGGCGTTGTTGTCGAGCGATCTTCCCCGGCCGGCGCAGATCGCCGGGGACCTGGGGCCACTGATCGACGAGCGTCGACTGTTGATGTGGACCGACGACGCCGAGGAACAAGCATTGCTGGACTCGACGGGCTTGCTCGGCGCACTGCCGGAGCTGGGTGCCGGCGGCGGGTTCGCAGTGTCGGTCAACAACGTCGGTGAGAGCAAGATCGACGTCTTCCTCGAGCGATCCGTCGAGGTTGGCTGGGTGTCCGACGATGACGGCGCGGCACGTTTGGCCGCCGATGTGCAGCTCACCAACAACGCGCCGACCGAGGGGCTGCCGTCGTATGTGATCGGCAATGCGTTCGGCCTACCTGAGGGCTCCAGCCGCATCTATGTGAGCTTCTACGGTCCGCCCGGCCTCGACGTGGTGACGCGCAACGGGGAGCCGATTGCGGTGACCTCGGCGACGGAGGCGGGCTGGTCGGTCTACGGGTTCTACGACGTCCTGACCGCGGGTGAGACAGTGCGGTATCACCTCGAATTCTCGGACGTTCTGGCTACTCAGAGCGGCGATGTGAGCACCTTTGGTAGCCAAGCTCCCGTCGCGTGGTCGCAGCCTCTCGCTCGGCGCGAGAAGTGAGCGAATCCTGTCGAAAGTCCTATGGTCTTGGGCTGGTCGCGGCCTGGTCGGGCCGGTAAGTTCGACGCCGGGCCGACGAAAGGACACGTCATGAAGAAGCTTGCAGTCGCATTGAGTGCCATGGTGGCCGGGATCCTCGGGTTCGGGCTGACGGCGAACGCGCAGTACGGCGCGAACGAGTTCGGAGTGACCGCCAAGCCGACCGTCGTCGCCCCCGGTGGCACGGTGACCGTCACGGTCGAGGGGTGCGTTCCGGGTGAACCCGTCGAGACCACATTGGTGGCCGAGTACGACGACACGATCTGCGAGGGCGGCAGCGCGCTCGGCACCTCGGCGGTCTCGGGGACGGCGGTCATGACGGTCGCGGCGCCGATGGAAGTCGGTCCCTACACGGGTACGGCGTCCGCTCCGGAGTCCGGCAACAGCGGTGAGTACACCATCACGGTCGTTGCCCAGTCCGGGTCGTCGTCGCCGGTGCCCGCCCGCAGCCTTCCGCAGACCGGGTCGAGCGGCGTCGGCTCCGTCATCGGTGTCGCAGCCGGCCTGTTCGCGGTGGGTGCGTCGCTGGTCGTGGTGACTCAGTTGCGTCGCCGCCGCATCACGACGGCCTGATTCCTCTGCCCCGGCCGGTTGTACACCGGACGACGGGGGCGTCGCACGCAGCGTGCGACGAGTTGTGGTGACCGGACAGGTTGTCCCTGGCGGGATGGGGTTGTTGGTCCACTAACGAGGTGAGCCCTCCGAGTAGGTCTGTGTGCTTCTGATAACGCACAGATCCACAAGAAGGGGCTCGATGCCTCACGCTGTGACCCAGCACCCGAACGCGTCATTGACACGTGCGGGTCGCCGCAAGATGGTGGCTTGTGTGCTCGATCGAGGACGGACGATCGGCTTCTGCGCTCAGCGCTCGACGACCGCACCCGAATCGTCTACTCCGAGATCCACTCCAACGAACAAGCCCTCACCGCCGTCGCGTTCTGGAACCGAGCGAACACGTTCTTCAACACCCTCGGCATCACCGTCGAACGAGCGATCACCGACAACGGATCCTGCTGCCGGTCCCGACTGTGGGACTGTTCGGAGTTCTGTGTGAGTGGCGTGGTCTGAGCGACCACGGCTGTGATAGCCGGGCCAGATCCGCGATCCCGGCGGCGTGAATGCCCGACGGCGGATTCCCGTGCACGACGATCACCCGGATCGGGCTCGTTGCAGGCGAGCGGCGCCGGCCTGCGCCGTCGGGAGCAGTCAGGGACTGTAGCTTTGCGATCGCCGCGTCAGCGGCGCTCCGAGGTGCCGATGGTGCCGCCGAACTTGGTGGCCAAGCCGGTCGCCGTGCTGCGCACCTGATCGGTCACATCGGTCTCGATGAGCGCCACGGTGAAGGAGTGGTTGGTTCCACTCATCGTCTTGTTGAGCCCGTCACGGCCGAATCCCAGCACGGTCATGTTGCCCTCCATGAGGCGGTATGAGTCGATGCCGGCGTCGTTCTCGTGATGGATCGCCACGAGCGATCGATCCCGGGTGGTGTCGGCGAAGCCGACGTACTCTGGGTTCGGCAGGTCGCCCGTCCATGACTCGGTGAGCGGTGTCGGGGTGCCAGTGGGTCGGATCACGACGTCGCCGCTGTCGTTCTGGCCGCCTGGGGTACCTTCGTAGAGGAACCAGAAGGCGGCGGGAGCGGCGAGCACCTGCATGTGCGCGCGGTCCGGGAAGATGTCCCAGCGGGTCGACCAGCCGTCGGCGGTGGTCGAGCGCAGCGTGACCTTCAGCGGCCCCGAGGACAGCAGCGTGGTCGTCGATGTCGTGGCGCCGGGGTGGAAGTGCCCGGCGGGGTGGACCATGTTGGGAATACCGCGGAAGGTGCCCGCGGATCCGGGTGTGGTCGAGTAGTTCAGCCAGTCGTTGCCGTTCGCGTCGACGAGACTCGAGAAGCCTCCGCCAGCCTTGTGGTAGGCCCAGTCGCCTGCGGGCGTGTCGACCAGGAAACTGTCCTGGCCGGCGTCGGGCCCGCTGGTGACGCTGACCAGCTCGGCGGTTGTCTGGGGTGTGATGCCGGAGCCGGTGACGTCGAAGTAGACGTGATAGCGGCGTACGGCGGCCGACGGGGTCGGCGTCTCCGTGCCGATGACGAGCGTGCCGACACCGGCGGCCGAACCGGCCGTCTGGTCGAACTGAGTGGCAACGCTGGGGTCGATGACGGCGCCGTCGGCGTCGATCTCGACCGCCCGGATCGTTTCTGGATCGGGAGTGCCCGTGCCGCCGGAGGTGGTGAGCGCCGCGGCGAGGTTGACGGGCACGTCGACGAACGTTGCGCCCCGGGCGACCGGCGCCGCTTGCAGGATCACGGGAACCCGGTAGTCGCGGTCAGCGTCGGCCCATGGCCCGGCTGGCGGTGGCGGCGGTGGTGGTGAGTCGCCGAGGGCCCACGTGACGGCCGCGTCGAACAAGCTCCAGCCGTTGGCGTTGAGGCGCGCCGGGGCATTGCCACCCAGGAAGAATCCGACTCGGCGGGCGGGTGCGGTGCCGGACACGAGTGCGGCACCGGGCTCGATGGCGAAGATAGCGGTGTTCGATGCCCCGACCCGCCGGGCGACGATCGTGGATCCGCTCGAGGGTGTGAGGGCGGTGAACGTCGCGGACGTCGATACTGCGACGGTGCCACTGCGTCCCGCGGCGAGCGGGTGCGTGGGCGCGATGATGTTGAGCGAGGTGCCATTTGCTGATCCGGCGTTCCGGCCCAGGCCGAGTTTCACGCTGATCGGAGCATCGCTCGACAGGACCGGGACGGCGAGCGACTTCAACGACGTCGGAATCAGGCTGGTCTGTGCGGTCGAGGAGATGATGATCAGGTCGAACCCGCCCAGCGGCGTGGTTGCCACCAGGTTGTCGTCGACGACGGTGACGTCGTGGCCGAGGCCTTCGAGCCGGGTGCGGAGGGGCTGGTCCGCGGCAGCGGGTCCGGCGCCCGAGGAGATCAACGCGACGCCGCCGTCAGCGGGAGGAGGGGGCGGTTCGCCGCCGCCGGGATTCGGACAAGCCGTACTCCAACCGTTGGGGCATCCGGTCCAGTCCGCGGGCGGGGTCAGTTCGCTGCCGGCGGCGACGACGATCGCTTCGGCATGCATCGTGATCGGCACGTGCTCGGCCAGGTCGGTGCCGGTGTAACACCCGGCTCCACAGTTCTGACTCAGGAGCAGCTTGCCTGTCGCTGCGTCCTTCAGCATGATGCGGGTCGGGGAGAACGGCGAGGTCCAGCTCCACGAGCCGTCCTTCTTCCACCACGAGTTGGGGGTGCCATAGTCGACCCACTGCACGCCGGGAGCGGTGAAGGTACGAGTCCCGCTGCAGGTCTCCTCGGTGAAGCTGTTTCGCCAGATGCAGATCTGGGCGGCGACCGGCTTCGCGCTCGGCTTGGTGAGGATCTCGAGGCGGACGTAGACGCGGCCGCCGGCGTAATTGATTGGTGAGGTCCAGTCCGGAGGAGCGGTCGCGGTCGCCTGGGCGTACTGCTTGGTCGGCCCGTGGGTCATGGCCTGGTCGAACCAGGTGAACTGTTGTCCGGCGGCCTGGGCGGGAGGGTCGCCGAGACTGGTCGTGAAGGCAGTGAGTGCGATCGCGAGGACCGCAACACTCCACAACGCGCTTCGAACCTTCATGATGTCACCCGCCGTTTCAACTGGATCTCGTGTGCCCTCTCCGGCCGCACGTCCCGCAGAGTACTGGAAGTGACTCAGCGTGGCAACGGGCACGGGCAAATCGACGCCCTCGACTGTCGAGACTATTCGCTTCAGTGCTGCAAAGAACGCAATCCGTGGGAATTCCGGGTCATGCGTGTCGAAATCCAGACACGATGGCGTGACCACGGAGCGTGGTTGTCGACCAGGTGTCGGGTCGCTCGACGCCGATCGCCCAAGGCGGCTCGATCGTTACGGCTGCGACCACGTGTCGGTCGCACGCGTTGTCAGGATCGTGCCGGCGACGTTCGTCATCGTTGTGGGAACTCGCTTGCGGGGCATCGCTGGTGTCGGCGCTGGTAGTGCGACGGGTTCCTGACCCGGCAATCGATCCGACGAGGTTGCGCGGACGAATCGCTTGGTGTCGGCGGGTATTGTCGCGTTCTGGACCGCCCACTTCGTGACGTTGAGCAGCCCGATCGCGAGTAGCCCGAGGGCGAGCCACGCCACCGCAACGTACGCGACAACTCCGATGGCCCCCATCGACGAACAGTCTTGCGGGTCTGCGGTCGCAGGAGCGTGATACCCGACTCGACCGGTGAGGGTGTGCCGACTGACGCGGGCGTCGCGAGGTGCGGTGTCATGGTAGAGAGTGATCCTGTGGAGGTGGCCGGGTGCCACGGGTTCTCGTGACGCCACGGGGCAGCGGGAGGCGGTCGATGCAGGTGCTGTAGTGGTGGATCGTTCCGTCGGGTCGGGTCCAGGTGGCGATCCGGTCGGGGGTCATCGTCACGGTCCAGCGACCTTCGTGCACGAGGTGATGGTGTTTCTCGCACAACGGGATCAGGTTTCCGATGTCCTCGGGGCCATCGTGTTTCCACCACCATCGGATGTGATGTGCCTTGCACTGCGAGAACGGAACGGTGCAGTCGGGGTAGGCGTAGGTGCGGTGCATGGCGCGCAGTGCCCGGCGCTGCGAGCGGTTGGCGGTGCGTACGGAGCGACCCATCTCGAGCGGCACGCCGTCGGTGCCGAGCACGGTGGGCACGATCTCGGCGTCGCAGCACAGTCGGCGAACGGTCGACACGGGCAGGGCGATGCCGTCCTCGGTTTCGCAGATGCCGTGTTCGTGGAGCCCGTCGACGAGTGTGCGGAGATCGACCAGCAGCAGGATCTCGGGGATCCGTGCGAAGGGGTGGGCGTCGTCGGTGCGTTCACCAGCGTCTTCGTTGTCGGAGCGCTCGCCGGCTCGGCCGTCGGTGTGTTCGCCGGCGGCGTCGCCGCTGGAGCGATCGGCCGCATGGTGACCGGTTGCGTGGTGCTCGGTTGCGTGG
>JBGSII010000045.1:0-2865 GCA_041742555.1 Ilumatobacteraceae bacterium | reverse complement strand
GGCAGCGTCGAGCACGACGATCTCGGCATGGCGGCCCCCGGGCGGCTCGGTTGCGCCCGTCGCGATGACAGCACCGCTCGGCGCCAGCAGCACGGCGCCGACCCACGGATTCGGCGATGTGCGATCGCGAACACCGGCTGCTGCCGTGATCGCCGTCCTCATCGCCGTCTCGATGTCCATCCGTGCCACTCCGTTCGGGTACGCGGGCAACGGGAACAGCACGACGAGCGCTCGTGTCCGTTCCCGGACGCGTGGCGTCATCGACGCGCACCTGCTCCCATCCGGACTGTGACCGTCGGCCCCGGAGTTCCACCGGATCGGCCCACCGTCGACGCAACGATGGGTTCGCGGGCTTTCACCGCCGGTCGAGACGTTCACCCAACCCCGCAGGTATTCAGTTGTGCGGCACAAGCTACCGGCGTTCCCCGAGCGACGATCTCCCCGCCGCTCAGTCGTGGAACGACGAGCAGTAGCGGACGTGGCCCGACGGGACCGTTCGATCGCCGAGGGCTCGAACCATCCACCCGGCGTGGTCGCCGTACTCGCCGATCACCCCGAGCGCAGCCGCCGACGCAAACCCGAATCGGGGGTAGTAGTCCTCGTGGCCCAGCACGACCACGAACCGCCAACCGTCCTGCTCGGCGAGCTCGAGGCCGGTCGTGATCAGGAGCGACCCGATCCCGGTACGTTGCAGCCCGGGCGCCGCGGCGACCGGGCCGAGCCCGAGCCCCCGGGCGGCATGACCATCGAGCGTGACCTCGCTGAACGCGACGTGGCCGACAACGGCACCGTCGAGTTCGGCCACCAGTGCCAGCTCCGGGATCAGCTCCCCACGTTCACGCATCGTGCGGATGAGCGCGACCTCGGTCGTGGTGCCGAACTCGGCGAGGAAGGCCGCCGCCACGAGCTCGTCGATCGCCTCGTGGTCGTCGGCGCGTTCCGGCCGCACCGTGATGTTCATTTGTACAGTATGGATCGATGGGCGTACTCGGGGAGCTCGGGTATTCGGTGAAGCCGGCGAATGCTGCGCAGCGCGTCACGCAGAAGTTCGCGGCGAGCGGTCCCGGGTCGTGGCTCTTCCAGAAGACGTTGTACGCGATCGACCGGCCACTGTTTCGTTGGAGCAACGGTCGGCTGTCGGGGCCTGGAGTGCTGGCGGGCCTGCCGGTGATCATGCTCACGACCACCGGCGCCAAGACCGGCCGGCTGCGCCAGATGCCCCTCGTCGGCATCCCGATGGGTCACGACCTGGCGGTGATCGGATCGAACTACGGACAGGAGCACACCCCCGGGTGGGTGCACAACCTGCTCGCGAACCCCGCGGCCACGGTGGCCTACCGCGATCGATCGGTCGCGGTGACCGCCAGAGCTGCGACCGACGACGAGGCCGACGCGGCCTTCGAGACCGGGAGTCGCTTCTACCCCGGTTACGCCAAGTACCGGGAGCGAGCCCATCACCGGGTGATCCAGGTGTTCGTACTCGAGCCCGCCGCCTGACTCGTCGCGGGCGTCCGGTCGACATGTCTCTGCGGAATACGTCCCGGGATCCGGGAACCAGCGCGCACTGAACAAGAGGGCATCGGTGTGAAGCGGCGTCAGAATCGGCCGCCGTCGACGATGAAGTTCTGGGCGGTACAGCCGCCGCCGTCGTCGGCGGCCAGGAAGAGGACCATCTGGACGAATTCGTCGGGCGTGATCCGCTTCTTGAGCGCCTGATCGCGCATCGTCTGCTCCTCCCCCTCGGGTGACCACCACTTGGTGAGCTGCCGTTCGGTGGGCACCCAGCCGGGCATCACGGTGTTGACCCGCACGTTGTGCGGCCCGAACGTGCGCGCCATGGTGCGAGTGATGCCCTCGACCGCCGACTTGGCGATCGCGTAGCCCGGGAACATGTCCTCCTGCATCAGGTAGCTGCTCGATCCGATGTTGACGATCGACCCGAGGCCGGCATCGATCATCTGTGGGGCGAGCGTCTGGATGGCGAAGAAGTAGTGCCGCAGGTTCACATGCATCCGGTCGTCGAAGTACTCCGGGGTCATGTCGCGCCAGTCGTGGCGGTCGTCGCTCGCGGCGTTGTTGACGAGCACGGTGACCCCGCCGAGATCACGGATCGCCGCCGCGCACGCCTCGCGCAACGCCGTGATGTCGACCAGGTCGACCTCGTAGAACAGCGGGGCGTGGGCAGCGCCGGACTCGACGCAGGCTGCGATCGTCCGCTCGGCGGAGACGGTGTTCTTGTCGACGAACGCGACCTTGCTGCCCTGGCGCGCGAAGTGCTCGACCATGGCGCCGCCGATCCCGTCCGCGCCACCGGTGATGAAGATCGTGCGATCGACGAGCGATGGATAGGTGGCGTAGTTCGTGACTGGGTCGGTCATCGTGGGCTCCTGTGGTCGTCGGGTGGAGGGAAACGGTAGAGCTCGGCCGGGTTGGCGACCAGCACGCGGTGGCGCACCGTCGGATCGGGCAGCCAGTCGAACGTCAACCGGCGGAGGTCGTACGCGGTGATCGGCTCGCGTTGGCCGGGATGGGGCCAGTTGCTCGCCCACAGCATCCGATCCGGACGGGCGTGGACGAGTTCCGTCGCCAGCTTCGTCACGGTCGGGAACGTCGGGGCACCGTCGAGGGTGGATTCGTAGGGTGCCGACAGCTTCACCCAGGTCCGGCCCGTCTCGAGCAGCGTCAGCAACGCGACGAACGCAGGATGCTCGGGCGCAACGGGTGGCATGAACCGGCCGACGTGGTCGATGACGAGCGGGGTCGGCAGTGCCATCAGCGTGGGGAGCCGGTGCGGGAGCTCGCGGCCGTCGAGCTGGAGCTGCACGTGCCATCCGAGATCGGCGATCCGCGACGCCACGGTCGGCA
>JBGSII010000044.1:0-2497 GCA_041742555.1 Ilumatobacteraceae bacterium | reverse complement strand
CGTCGGATGCGGAACCACAGGCCGTGGCTGACAGGAGGATGGCCGCGACGCCGATGGCGCCGGCGGCAGCCCTGCGTCGTCTCGATCTGGGCGTGTGACTCACGGGCTGGACGGTAGCGATCCGCCGCTCGCCGTGCACGGCACGAGCGGTGGTGTTTCCGGAACTGTCACGTTTGACCCGGCACCGTGTGACAGTTGGGGGTGGTGCGTAGGCTCCGACGGCGATGAAGACGCGGACCCTGCTGCTGCTGTCGGTTGGGGTCGGATTGATGATCCTGCTCGCAGGCGGAGTCCTGCTGCTGCAGCTGGCCAACGAGTCCGCCGCGGTCGAACCCGCAGAGGTCGGTGACACGGTCCGAGTCGGTGACGTGACCGTCACGGTGTTCGGCGCGCAGGAGACGGCCGAGCGCTTCTCGGTCGACGTCGAGGTCGGCGGCGTCGACGACGACCTGTCCGGCTTCTCGCTCGCGACCGGTGATCGACGGTTGGAGCCGCTGACCAGCGACGCCGACGGGCGCTGCACGGCAGTGAGCGTCGCTGATCAGCGTTGCCTGATCGACTTCGACGTGAGCGCCGCAACCGGCCCGAATCGGGTGTTGGTGCTGCGACGAGGTGACGAGCAGCGCAACTGGGTGCTCGGAGCACCATGATTCCATCGGTGATCTCGCTCCGGCCCGGACGGCGACAGGTCGATCCACGCTACGGTGAGCGGCGATGAGTGACCATTTCGACCTGGTGGTGATCGGTGGCGGGCCCGGGGGATACTCGGCCGCACTCTACGGAGCTTCGGCGGGCTTGAACGTTGCGCTCGTCGAGAAGGACGCCCTCGGCGGCACGTGCCTGAATCGCGGCTGCATTCCGGCCAAGGCGTTCCTCGAGACCGCGGCGGTGAAGCGTCACGTCGATCATTCGAGCGATTTCGGTATCGAGTCCGGTGGTGCCGCAACTGTCGACTTCGCCCGCACGCAGGCGCGCAAGCAGGGCATCGTCGAAGGCCTCGTCAAGGGCATCGCCGCGATGTGCAAGGGCCGCAAGGTCGATGTCTTCAACGGCGTCGGCGCACTCGGCTCCAACCGCACCGTGCACGTCACGCTCGCCGACGGGTCGAGTTCGACGATCACCGGTGACGCCGTGCTGCTCGCATCGGGCTCGGTGCCGCGCCTGATCCCGAACTTCGAGCGTGGTGGACCGATCCTCACGAGCGACGAGGTCCTCGATCTCACGACGGTGCCCGCACGGGTCGCCGTGATCGGTGGGGGTGCCATCGGGTGCGAGTTCGCCTCGACGTTCGCCGACCTCGGCAGTGAGGTGACCATCCTCGAGGGCCTCCCCAAGATCCTGCCGGGCCTCGACGCCGATCTCGCCAAGGTGGTCGAGAAGTCGTTCAAGAAGAAGAAGATCGCCATCCGAACCGGCGTCATGGTCAACGGGCACACCCCCAACGCGTTCGGTGGCACCACGGTCTCGTTCGGCGACGGCGAGTCGGTCGAGGTCGACGCCGTCGTCGTGTCGGTCGGGCGCCGGCCGTTCGCCGATCAACTCGGACTCGCCGGAACGGCGGTGGTCGTCGATGATCGTGGATTCGTCCAGGTCGACGAGTACTGCCGGACCGCAGAACCTGCGGTGTACGCCGTCGGCGACCTGATCGCCACGCCGCAGCTCGCCCACGTCGCCTACGCCGAGGCGATCCTGGTCGTCAAACAGGTGCTCGGCGAATCACCGATGCCCGTGGCGTACGACCGGGTGCCGTGGGCGATCTACTGTCATCCCGAGGTGGCCTGGGCGGGGCCCGACGAGGAACAAGCGCGTGCGGCCGGCCACGACGTCGTCGTTGCCAAACACCCGTTCAAGTTCAACAGCCGCGCGATGATCCTCGGCGAGACCGAGGGTCTCGTCAAGGTCATCGCCAAGAGGCGACCCGATGGCACTGCCGGCCAGGTACTCGGCGTTCACATGGTCGGGCCATGGGTCACCGAGCAACTCAGCGGTGGATATCTGGCGGTCAACTGGGAAGCCTCCGTCGACGAGATCGCCGAGTTCCTCCAGCCGCACCCCAGCCTGTCGGAGTTGTTCGGTGAGACCGTGATGTCGCTCACGGGCCGCAACTTCAACGGCTAGACAGACTACGACCACCCACACGCCGCCTTCTCCCGCGCCGAACCCCGACCACAAGGATCTCTTCATGGCAGACGTCACGCTCCCACAACTCGGTGAAACGGTCACCGAGGGCACGATCACGCAATGGTTCAAGCAGGTCGGCGACTCGGTCACGGCCGACGAGCCGCTGTTCGAGGTGTCGACCGACAAGGTCGACACCGAGGTGCCCTCACCGGTGTCCGGTGTGCTCACGGAGATCCGCGTGCACGAGGGCGACACGGTCGATGTCGGCACCGTGATCGCGGTCGTCGGCGATGCCGACGACGCGGCAGCGCCGCCACCTGCTCCGGCGGTGGCACCCGCTCCGGCACCTGCTCCGGCAGTGGAGCCGGCGCCGACA
>JBGSII010000043.1:0-20081 GCA_041742555.1 Ilumatobacteraceae bacterium | reverse complement strand
ACCCGCCGGCCCCCAGCTCCCGACTGCGTAGGGCTGGACCGGGTCGTGGCGCTCGTGCACCGGCTCGACGATCCGCCATGCTGCTTCGACACCGTCCTGGCGGGCGAACAGCCGGGCGTCGCCGTCGAGCGCCTCGTCGAGCAGGCGTTCGTAGGCGTCGTACCCGTCGCCGGCATCGTCGTCTTGCACCACGCGGAGCGGCACCGTGCGGCTCAGCAGCGCCGCGCCGGGCTTCTTGGCCTGCATGTCCAGCGTGATGGAATCGTCGGGCTTCATGCGGAACCGCAGGTGGTTGGGATGGGGCTCACACGTTCCGTCGGCGAACAGCATCCGAGCCGGGCGTTTGAACTCGACGACCGCTTCGGTGACCGTGCCCGCCAAGCCCTTGCCGGCGCGGATGTACCACGGGACCCCGGCCCACCGCCACGAGTCGATCTCCGTGCGCAGCGACACGAAGGTCTCGGTGTCCGACGCTGCATCGACGCCGTCCTCGGAGCGGTAGCCCTCGTACTGCCCGCGGGTGAGTGCCGCCGGATCGAACGGCCGCATCGCCTTGAGCACCTTGACCCGTTCGTCTCGAAGCGCATCGGGCTCCTCGGAGACGGGTGGTTCCATGGCGAGCAGAGCGACGACCTGCAGCAGGTGGTTCTGCACCACGTCGCGCAACGTGCCGATGCTGTCGTAGAACTTGCCCCGGCCCTCGATCCCGAACGACTCGGCCATCGTGATCTGCACACTGTCGACGTAGTTGCGGTTCCAGACCGGCTCGAGGATGCTGTTGGCGAACCGGAACACCATCAGGTTCTGGACCGGCTCCTTGCCGAGGAAGTGATCGATGCGGAAGATCGCGTCCTCCGAGAAGTGGTCCTGCAAGGTGCGATTGAGCGTCTGGGCAGAAGCCAGGTCGCGCCCGAACGGCTTCTCCAACACGATCCGCCCGGATCGGTTGATCCCCGCACTCGCGAGGCCCTCGACGACGTCACCGAACAGCGAGGGCGGGATCGCCAGGTAGCAGACGGGCAGTTCGACGCCGCCGAGCGCCTCGCCGAGCCGCTCGTAGGTGCCGCCATCGCGGTAGTCGCCCGCGACGTACGCGAGTGATCCAGCGAGCCGGGTGAAGACGGACTCGTCGATGTCGAGGCCGTTCGCCTCGATCGACGCGCGCACGTGGGTCCGCAGTTCCTCCACGGTCCAGTCGGTCGACGCCACACCGACGACCGTCGACGGGAGCCGGTCGCGTCTCGCGAGGTCGTACAGCGCGACGAGCAACTTCTTCGCCGCCAGGTCGCCGGTGATGCCGAACAGCACGAGGGCGTCGGCCCGTTCGGCGCTCACGACTTAGCGCTCCGCGCGTTCGGGCGCTCGGCGTGTCCACCGAACTGGCTCCGCATCGCCGACAGCAGCCGGTCGCCGTGGTCGGCGGCTCCCTGCGAGCTGAACCGCTCGTAGAGCGCTGCGGTCAGCACGTGCGCTGGGACGCCGACGTCGACTGCGGCCTGCACCGTCCAGCGACCCTCACCGGAGTCGGACACACGGCCGGTGAACCCATCGAGTTGCGGGTCCTCGTGGAGCGCAACGGCGGTGAGGTCGAGCAGCCATGACGCGACCACACTCCCGCGCCGCCACACCTCGGCGACCTCGGCGGTGTCGATGTCGAATCGGTAGTACTGGGGATCGCGCAACGGTGCGGTCTCGGCGTCGTGCTCCTGCGATGCCAGCCCCGCACCCGCATGGGCGAGCAGGTTCAACCCCTCTGCGTACGCGGCCATCATCCCGTACTCGATGCCGTTGTGAACCATCTTGACGAGGTGGCCGGCGCCGTTGGGTCCACAGTGCAAGAAGCCTCGCTCCGAGTTTGCGAGTTCTCCCTGGCGACCCGAGGTGCGCGGTGCAGCATCGGCCCCGGGCGCGAGTGCGGCGAAGATCGGCTCGAGGGAGCCGACCACGTCAGCGTCGCCGCCGATCATCAGGCAGAAGCCGCGTTCGAGCCCGAAGACGCCACCGCTGGTGCCGACATCGACGTGGTGGATGCCGGACTCCAGGAGCGATGCTGCCCGATCGATGTCGTCGCGGTAGTAGCTGTTGCCACCGTCGATGACGATGTCGCCCGGATCGAGATGGGACGCGATGTCGTCGATCACCCGGCCGGTGAGACCGGCGGGCACCATCACCCACACCACGCGGGGGGTGACGAGCTGTTCGGCGATGTGCGCCGAGGACTCGGCGGCGATGGCACCTTCGGCAACGAGTCCCGCCACTGCGTCGGCGTCGACGTCGAAGACGACGCACTGGTGGCCGGCACGTAGGGCCCGGCGAACCAGATTGGCCCCCATTCGGCCGAGGCCGATCATCGCGAACTGCATGTGATGTTCCTTCCGTGGTCGTCGTGGGATCTGTGGATCGTGGCGTTTCGGTGAGGTCTCATCGGGCGACCGCGCGCAGCTCGTCGACGCGGCCCTGCACACAGGCGACCAGGTCGGCCCACGACGCCTGGAAGGCTGCCGCACCGTCGAGCTGGAGCTGCCCTCCCAGGGTGGTCACGTCCACCCCGGCGGCCCCGATGGCCTCGAGCACGGCATCGGCGTCGGTCGTGTCGGCGTCGAGGAGATCGCCGACGTCGCCGTGATCGGCGAAGGCCAGCAACGTCGGCTCGGGGATCGTGTCGACCGTCCCGGGGGCCGCGAGCCGTCCGACGTAGAACGTGTCGGGAAGGTCGGGGTTCTTCGTCCCGGTGCTCGCCCACAACACCTTCTGCGGCAGTGCGCCGGCCTCGGCGAGGAGGCGCCAGCGTTCGCTCGCGAGGAGGCGCTGGTACGACGCGTAGACCCGGCGCATCACCGCCATCGCCGTCGTCGACACCAATTCTGCCGGCAGGAGCGGATCGGCTGCCGCGTCCCAACGGGACACGAACACCGAGGCGACGGATCCGACCGGCAGCGGGAGACCCTCGGCGCGCCGCCGCTCGATACCGTGCAGGTACGCCTCGGCGGCTGCCTCGTAGTGCTGCTCGGAGAACAGCAGGGTGACGTTGACCGGAACGCCGACCGCGACGAGCTCCTCGACGGCCTCCAGACCGGCAGCCGTTCCGGGAACCTTGATCATCACGTTGGGGCGGTCTGCGAGGAAGAAGAGCTCGAGGCCGGCGGCGACCGTGCCGGCGGCGTCGTCGGCGAGGTCCGGCGACACCTCCACCGACACGTAGCCGTCCGCGCCGCCGCTCGCGTCGAAGACGTCGCGGAGCAGGTCGGCGGCGGCGACGAGATCCTGCAGGGCGATGGTGAAGATCAGTGCTTCGGTCGACTCGGGTTGTTCGGCGAGCGCCGATCGGATGGCGTCGTCGTAGTCGTTGCCGGCCGAGATGGCCTTCTGGAGGATCGTCGGGTTCGAGGTGACGCCGGTGACGCTGAGGTCAGCGATGTACCGGGCGAGCGTGCCCGAGTCGATCAGGTCCTTGGTGATGTTGTCGAGCCAGAGGCGTTGGCCGGTGGCGTGGAGGTCGTGGAGAGGATTCATGGGTGGGGTGCCTTTCGGAGAGAGCGGTCGGTCGGAATTGGTGGGGGAGTGACCCGGACTGGTCAGGGCAGGGTGCGCGGTTCGCGGGCGACCAGGGCCCGAGCTCGGGCGGCGACGGCGGAGCCGGTGAGTCCGTACGTCTCGTACAGCGTGGATGCTGCGGCGGACGCACCGAAGTGATCGAGCCCGATCGCCTCGTCGACGAACTCGAGCCAGCCCTGCGTCGCTGCGGCTTCCACCGACAGCGACGGCACGGTCGGCGGGATGATCGCCTGTCGTTGTTCGACCGGGCGGCGTCGGAACCTGTCCCACGACGGCATCGAGACGACCCGGGCGGAGATGCCGTCGCCGGTCAGTTCCGAGCGGGCGGCGAGTGCGACCTCGACCTCGCTGCCAGTGGCCACGATGGTGACATCGTCGCCGGCAGCAATGATCGCAGCGCCGGCGTCGACATCGACGAGCGACGGGTCGAGGACCACCATGTCCTGTCGCGAGAGCACGAGGACGGTCGGGCCCTGATGCTCGAGGGCGAGGCGCCACGCCTCGGCGACCTCGTGCGCATCGCCGGGGCGGATCACCTGCAGATCCGGCATCGCTCGGAGGCTCGCCAGGTGCTCGATCGGTTGGTGCGTGGGTCCGTCCTCGCCGACGCCGATCGAGTCGTGGGTCATCACGAAGATCACCGGGAGCTTCATCAGCGCCGCCATGCGGATCGCCGGACGCAGGTAGTCGGAGAAGACGAAGAAGGTGGCGCAGTACGGCCGGAGGCCGCCGTGCGCGGCGATGCCGTTGCTGATCGCTCCCATCGCGTGCTCCCGAACCCCGAAGTGGATGTTCCGCCCAGTCCAGTCGCCGGTGTTCACGTCGCCGGAGTCGAGGATCTGGGTCTTGGTCGACGGAGCTACGTCAGCCGATCCACCGACCAACTCGGGCACGAGCCCGGCGAGCTCGTTGAGGATCGCCCCCGAGGCATCACGTCCGGACACCCGCGTGCCGGGTGCGAACGACGCAGTCGAATCGGACCAGCCGATCGGCAGCCGCCCGTCGATCACGCGGTCGAGTTCGGCGGCCAACTCGGGCTGCTGCACCCGATACGACGCCGTCAGCGTGTCGCGGTAGCCCTGGTCACGGGTGCGCTGCTCGATCAGCGAGCGCCAGTGTTCGAAGACCGTGTCGGGGATCTCGAACGGCTCGTGGTTCCAGCCGAGCGTCTCGCGTGTGCTGCGGATCGCCTCGGCTCCGAGCGGCGAGCCGTGGGCCGCTGCCGTGTCCTGCTTCGGCGAGCCGTATCCGATGTTGCTGCCGACCACGATGAGCGTCGGTCGCTCGGTGTCGGCGACCGCAGCGGCGATTGCCGTGTCGATGGCATCCAGGTCGTTCACGCATTCGACACTCAGGACCTGCCATCCGTACGCAGCGAACCGTTCGGGGACGTCCTCGCAGAACTCGACGTCGCGGGCCCCTTCGAGGGAGATCCGGTTGTCGTCGTAGAACACGGTGAGCTTGTCGAGGGCAAGTCGCCCGGCGAGCGAAGCCGCCTCGCTGCTGATGCCTTCCATCATGTCGCCGTCACCGGCGATCACCCAGCTGCGATGGTTGATGACCGGCAGGCCAGGACGGTTGAACCGGGCCGCCAGCATCTGCTCGGCCATCGCAAAGCCGACGCCGTTGGCGACTCCCTGGCCGAGCGGACCGGTCGAGATGTCGATGCCTGCCGTCACGCCGCGTTCCGGGTGACCCGGTGTACGCGAACCCCACCGCCGGAACTCGCGGAGGTCGTCGATCGTCACGTCGTAGCCCGACAGGTACAGCGAGCCGTACAGGAGCATCGAGGCATGGCCGATCGACAGCACGAGCCGGTCGCGGTCGAACCACTCCGGCCGGGCGGGGTCGTGGCAGAGGTGTCGCGTGAAGAGCCGGTACGCGAGCGGTGCGAGCGCCATCGCGGTTCCCGGATGCCCGGATCCCGCGTGCTCCACGGCGTCGGCGGCGAGGAACCTCAGTGCATCGATCGCTTCGGTCTCCGCGGGGGATGTCCGCTGCCCGTTGTCCACCCGCGAGAGCACCACGAGATCGTCGCGCAGGGCCTCGCGCTCGGTGAACGAGACGGATGGTGTCGTCAACTGGTCGGTCACGGCGTACTCACGAATCGGTCGGCGGTCATGTCTGGCTCCTCGTTGGTGGCTGAATCGGCGATCGGGGGATCCGATACGAAAGGGGAAACCCGGCTGGACCGACGAGGCTTCACCAATTGTCGGAAATGCGTCGATGCCGGCTCGCGACCCGCGGCGTTCGCGGACGGAATCTCAGTCGACGCGTGCAGCGGCGTCGATGATCAGCTTGGCCACGAGCCCTGTCCAGCCGGTCTGATGCGACGCTCCCAGTCCCGCCCCGGTGTCACCGTCGAAGAACTCCGGGAAGAGCAACTGGTCGTGCCATCGCGGATCGTTCTGGAAGCGAACGGCGTCGCCGAACATCGGACGGTTCCCGTCGACGTCGTCGGTGAACAGTGAGACCAGCCTCGCCGAGAGATCATCGGCGGTGACCCCGAGTGGGACGGACCGCTCCGAACCCGACGGGTACGCGACGGTGAACGTGTCGGGCAGGTGCGCACCGAATCGTCGGAGCGCCTCGATCAGCAAGTGGTTGAGCGGAAACCAGATCGGCCCACGCCAGTTTGAGTTTCCGCCGAACAGACCCGACGACGACGCTCCGGGTTCGTAGCCGATGCTGGCGCGGGAGCCGCCGAGTTCCAGCACGAACGGCGCATCGAGGTGGCTCTTCGCGAGCGACCGGAGGCCGTGCGCAGACAAGAACTCATGTTCGTCGAACATCGTGTCCAGCATCCGGGGAAGGCGCTCCGGTGACACGATCGACAGCAGCCAACCGTCGAGACCCTCGCCTTGCGAATGGACCACGTTCGCGGCGTGCTGGGGCTTGTTGTCGAGGAACCACTGGAAGTGCGCAGCGAAGTCGGGCAACCGCGCGAGCGCGGCGCCCGACAGCGTTGCCGTCGCAGCAAGTGGCAGCAACCCGACCATCGATCGGATGCGCAGCGGGACGGCCGGCTCCCCGGTGACGTGCAGCACGTCGTAGTAGAAGCCGTCGGACTCGTCCCAGAGACCACAGCGATCCATCGCGCTGGCGATGTACGTGAAGTGCTCGAAGAACTTGGTGGCGAGATCTTCGTAGGTGCGGTCGTGCTCGGCCAGGGCCAGCGCGATCTCGAGCAAGTTGAGGCAGTACATCGCCATCCACGCCGTGCCGTCGGACTGTTCGAGCCGCGCGTTGCCCGGCAGACCCGACGATCGATCGATCGGTCCGATGTTGTCGAGCCCCAGGAACCCACCTTCGAAGACGTTGTTGCCCTCTTGGTCCTTGCGATTCACCCACCAGGTGAAGTTGAGCAACAGCTTGTGCAGGACGCGCTCCAGGAACGCGAAGTCACGGGAACCGTCCGCCTCGAACACCCGCAGTGCCGCCCAGGCATGGACCGGTGGGTTCACGTCTCCGAACGCCCACTCGTAGGCGGGCAGTTGACCATCGGGGTGCATGTACCACTCGCGGCAGAGCAACACGAGCTGTTCCTTAGCGAACTGTGCATCGACCTCGGCGAGTGCGACGCAATGGAACGCGAGGTCCCACGCGGCGTACCAGGGGTACTCCCACTTGTCGGGCATCGAGATGACGTCCGCGTTGTTCAGATGGCGCCATGCGGCG
Source organism: Ilumatobacteraceae bacterium (assembly GCA_041742555.1). Lineage (GTDB taxonomy): Bacteria > Actinomycetota > Acidimicrobiia > Acidimicrobiales > Ilumatobacteraceae > Sva-07. The sequence goes on along the minus strand of JBGSII010000043.1, from coordinate 12,848 downwards.
TTTCGGCCCGTGAGCCGACTGGCCGGCGGCGTGGAGCCGGCCGGGTCACCGTCGAGCCAGCGCTCGACGTCGAAATGGTAGAACTGCTTGGACCACAGCATGCCCGCGAGCGCCTGACGGGCGATCATGGCCTGCTCGTGTTCGATGTCCGGGGGAAGCAGCGTTGCGTAGAACCGATCTGCCTCGTCCTGGCGCAGCCCGAGCACGGCGTCGGCGTCCGACCAGGAGTCGGGGGTCGTGTTGCCGTCGCGGCCCAGCCGCAGACGGATCTCCGTCGACTCGCCCGGCGCGACCTCTACGACGTAGTGCAGCGCTGCCTTGGTGCCACGTCGCTCGGGGTCGACCGTCGCTGCCCCGTGGACCACATGATCCCCGATTCCGTCCTTTGGATACGGATCGCCGTCCACACCCCACAGGCGGGACGTGTTCGACTCGTTGTTGCAGAACAGCGGCGTCGGATTCCCCTCGCCGTCGAGGATCATCGTCCCGAGTGAATGGTGCCGAGCCTCGAGCGACCCCGAAGTGAGCGAGATCGAGGGCCGGCGGTCGTCGAGGCCCCATGCCCAGGTGTTGCGAAACCACAGCGTCGGCAGGACGTGCAACGTCGCGGTCTCGGGCCCGGCATTGCGGATCGTGAGACGCACCACCAGGTCCTCCGGCGTCTGCTTCGCGTAGTCGGCCGTGATCTCCCAGTAGCGGTCGTCGTCGAAGACGCCGGTGTCGAGCAGCTCGAACTCGGGGTCGTGGCGGCCGCGACGGCCGTTCTCGGCGACCAGTTCGCCGTACGGGAATGCTCGCTGTGGGTAGACGTAGCGCCACCGCATCCACGAGTGCGTGGGCGTGGAGTCGAGGTACCACCAGTATTCCTTGGCATCTTCGCCGTGGTTACCCTCGTTGCCGTTCAGTCCGAAGATGCGCTCCTTGAGGATGGGGTCCTCGCCGTTCCAGAACGCGAACGCCAGGCAGAGTCGCTGTTGGGCATCGCACACGCCGCCCAGGCCGTCCTCGTTCCAGCGGTAGACCTTCGAGCGGGCGTGGTCATGGACCGTGTGATCCCATGCCTCTCCGTCTTCGCTGTAGTCCTCCCGGACCGTCCCCCAGGCACGCTCGCTGACATAGGGGCCCCACAGCTTCCAGTCCACTTTCGAGTCGGCGAGTCGAGCCCGTTCAGGATCGGCGATGCTGGACGACGGCGCTTCGTCGTGGTGCGGTCGTGCGCCGGCTGGCCGTTGGTCGCCGATGCGATGTGATGCAGTCATGGAGATATCAACCAACCTTTGCACGCCACTTGCACCCGGAATGCCGCAGATCCGACAATCCCAGCCAGCGACCATGGTCGTTCGACAGGTCGACGTCCTGCTCCGGGACGCGCACCAGCCGGGTCGGACGGGGATGTCCGACCCGGCTGATCGACGGCGCTGACCGACGGGAACCTTCGTTGCGTCAGCCGGCCGTCGAGGGCGTCGCTTCGGCGAGTTCGGCGATGCGCCGTCCTTGGAACCGGATCGACTGCTGGATGGTGACCAGTGCGAGCACCACCGACAGCAGGATGATGGCCAGCCCGGTGAGTCGCAGCCCGGGCAACCAGGCACTCGCTGCCCGGACGAACCCGATGTCGGCCAGGTCGGCACTGCTCGCCGATGCCGGATCGACCAACGCTGCGGGATCGACGCCACCGATCGTCACGGCGGTGATGATGCCGACGACGAAGGCGACCATCGGCGCCATGAGGCCCATCATCATCACCCAGGGGGTGAGGAGTCCGGTCCACGGCTTGGATCGCTGCAGCGGGGTGGCGCCGAGCGCCTTCTGGACATCCCTGCCGGAGTCCCGCAGGTGCCGGATGATGTTCACCAGCGTCATCGTGATGCCCGACAGGATCAACGCCATACCGAGGAACAGCACGGCGCCGGTGAGTTGCACGGCGACCTCGGCTCGACCCAGGTCGTCGGGGACACCGGACGGTGAGAAGAAGTCACCGAAGTTGACCCCGCCGATGATGCCGGCGACGAGACCGCCGAGAACGGCCATGAACCCCATGCCGATCATGGGCCAGGCCATCGTCCTGGCCATCGATTGGGCCCAGTCGTCGCCTCGGTAGGGGATCGCCTCGGGGATCCGGCTGGATGTGGTGGCAGCGGCGGGACCGGCACCGTTGGGTGCGGGTGGCCGGGTGGTCGTCGGGGTCGTGGAGCGGGTGCTCGGGGTGCTGATGCTGTGGGTGGTGCTCATCGGACGTTCTCCTTGGTGGTGGTGACGGAATTGGTGGTTGCGGTGTGCAGGATCTGGGGGAGGCCGCCCGCCATCGAGTCCCGGCGGTACGAGATCGACGAGCGGACGTTGCGCAATGCCAGCGGGATGGCGCCGGCGAAGATGACGGCCAGGCCGGTGAGTGCCAGGGGCGTCGCCCAGGCCTGGGTCGCCATCCAGACGCCCTGGTCCGAGGCCGTGCCGCCCGATGGGCTGAAGATGTCGCCGGCAGCGATGCCGGCGACGATCAGTGCAACGAAGGCGGCGGTGACGGTCATCACGCCGAGCAGCGCGAGACCGATCGGTGTGGCGCCCGACCCGGATCTCCCGGAACTCCCGGTGTCCCGGTCGCCGGCGGTGTGGTTGGCCTGTGAAGTGATGGTCATGGTGTGTCTCCCTTCGGAGGTGTGAGGTTGTTCGATGAGTCGGAAACCACCCCCGTGGCTGCGGGTGACCGGCAATGTCCGATCGGCGACAATCGACGGACGGAATGTCACTCGGCGCCACCGGGGTTTCCGCGTCCTCCGATGCCACGACCAGCCGCCGCTCTCCGGGTTCGATGACGATCGACGCTCAGCGCTTCCGCCGGCTGCGACGCACGTTGCTCGTGGCCCTCCCGCTCTCGATCGTCCTGCTCGTTGTTCTGGCAGCGGTCGACGTCGCCGAGCAATCCCCTGACGGCGACCCCGGTCGTCTGGCCGAGACCACCTGGCCGGTTCCGGCGGGCGTCCCCGGGCCCGTGATCCACGACGCCACACGGGCCTGGCGGCTGCAGGAACGGGGTTCGTCGCACCCTGGCCTCGACGCCATGGCCGGAGGGCTCGCGACCGGCGACCTCGACGGCGACGGCGACCTGGATCTCGTTGTCGCCCAGGGATCGGTGGAGGTCTACCTCTGGGACGCCGGCCACTTCGCCGCAGCGCACGACCTCGGCATCAGCGACGCCATGGCGGTCACGATCAGCGATGTGGACAGCGATGGCTGGTCCGACCTCCTGATCGCCCGCGACTCAGTCGACGACACCGTGCTGTGGGGCGGCGAGTGGATCGGGGCGCGGGCGGCACCACCTGCGCAACTCGAGTTGCCGGGAGCGCATCCGTCTTCTGCCCTGATCGCCGCGGAGCTCTCGGGCGACACGGCGGTCGACATCCTCGGCCTCGGTCGCGGTGACGGCGAGGACGCCACCAGCGTCGTCTGGGTTGCAACACCGGGCGACGGTCGGACGTTCAGCTCCACTCCGTTGGGATCCGAGACCGGCCCCGCGATGGCTGCCGAGATCGTCGACGTCGACGGCGACGGGCTCGTCGACGTCTGGGTGACCCGCGACGTCGGCTGGGCTGTCCGGCCTGACTCGGTGTACTCGCGCCGGGGCGACCCGTCGGGACCCTGGTCCGACATCGCCGCCGATCTCGGCGCAGATCGAGCCATCGACGGCATGGGCATCACGATCGCCGACCTCGGCGGCGACCGGCGTCTCGACGCGTATCTGTCGGATCTCGGCGACAACGAGGTTCTCATCCGCCGCGATCACGGCTTCGAGCCGGCGTCCGACACCGGCGCGGCCCGCATCCGGCCGCCGGGCGCACCGCCGAACATCATCTCGAGTTCCTGGGCGTCGGGGGCGACGGACGTCAACCTCGACGGACGGCTCGATCTCGTGGTGGCCAACGGCGGGTTCGAATCGGGAGGCGTCCGCAACAAGGTCGCAGGAACCGACGTCGCGCTCGTCGATCCGCCAGCGTTCCTCCTCGGGGTCGGCGACGGCCGCCTCACCGACGTGTGGCCACAGCTCGGCCTCGACTGGGACTCGGCATCACGCGGCCTCACCATCGCCGACCTCGACGGCTACGGCGACGACGACTACGTGTTCCTCGGCGCCGACGGATCGCTGCGCGCCCTCCGCAACGACCTCGACCGTGCATCCCTCACGATCACCCCTGCGCCGGAGTGTCACCCGGCCGGCGCCGCCGTCCACGTCGATCAAGGATCAGTCTCGGCGCAATGGATGCTCGCACCGAACGCTTACGCCGGGTCGCACAGCCCGTCGTTCATCGTCGGCGTGCTGCCGTCGGTCGCTGACATCTCCGTGACATGGCCCGACGGGAGCACGACGCCCCTTCGGATTCCGGGTGCCTCTGTACGCAGCAATCTCGTGGCGGACTGCATCGATGCCGAGTGATGCATCGGGGTAGCCAGGGAGGCAGCGGCATCGTTCGTGCCGGGCGTCAGCGTTCCGGGTTCATCACCGGCGCCAGCGTCAACCGAGGCTCGGTGGTGCCGACCGCGGGGTGCTCCGACAGTGATCGCAGCGCCCAGGCGCCGAGCAGCGGTCCCGGCGCCAGCATCGCGAAGGCCGCCCACCATCCAGCGCGGCCTTCCACGAACGGCACGAGCCACATCGTGGCGATCGTGAGGAGGAACCCGAAGGCGAGCTGCGCGGTGAGCGCCGTGCCGACATACCGCTGGTCGGCGCGTTCGCTGACGATCGCCGAGAGCTGGGCCGAGTCGGCGACCACCGACGCTCCCCACGCAAGTGCGACGAGCGTGACCAGCCAGAGCGGCAGCCCGGGAACGGCGACGAGCAGGGCCGCGGTGCCCGAGACCAACATCGCGCCGATCGCGGACCGTCGCTTGCCCACACGCTCGCCCACCACGCCGGCGAGCACGCTGCCGGGTGCGCCGGCGGCGATCACGGCGAACGCCAGGATCGAGGGGTTCAACCCGGAGCCTTGTTCGTCGACGGTGTCGGCGAGGAACAGCGCGATCCATGCCCACATCGCATAGAGCTCCCACATGTGTCCGAGGTATGCGACGGAGGCGCGTCGAACCTCCGGCTGCTGCAACGCCGTCCAGGCGTGGCGGGCCTGGAACGTCGTCGTCGGGAACGGATAAGGGCCGTTGCGTCCGAGCACGGCGACGACTGCTCCGCCGATCACCGTCAACAGTGACGAGGAGAGCATCACCACCGTCCAGCGAGCTCCGCCGACGCCGTTGAGGAGGTGCGGTGCGGCACTCCCGACGGTCAGCGCCGCGATCATGACCCCCATCGCGGTGCCGCGACCGACCCGGAACCACGTCGAGACCAGCTTCAGGGCGGGCGGGTACACACCGGCAAGGAATGCGCCGGTCAGCAGCCGGAGCACGACCGCAGCGTCGTATCGATCGATCGGCACGATCGCCGCATTGGCCAGGGCAGCGAGCACTGCGGCGATCAGGATCAGCCGCCGCGGGTCCACCCGGTCGGCGAACCCGATGACCCCAGAAGCGACGGCGCCGACCACGAAGCCGAGTTGCAGCACCACGACGAGCAGCGACGATGCGTTCGTCGAGAGATCCCAGCGATCGCGGAGCTCCGGGAGGACCGCCGACGTGCTGAACCAGGTGGTCATCGCGAGCATCAGACCGAACGCGAGCACGGAGAGTGCACAACGTTGGTTGCCGGCGTTGGCGTCGCGCATCGTCTTGGTGAACCCGGCGCGTCGTCGTCGTCATTCCGCCGTCAACGGAAGCGGAGGGCGCACCGCGCGTCAGCGCATGAATGCGGTGTGACGGACACTTCGGGAATTCGAGGTGACCGAGGCGAGTTCCCGACCCGACGCCGGCGCGATCACTCGATGTCGGTGTCGACGTGAACTCACCGCCGCCCGAACTCGGGTCGGCCACATCCTCCAGGAGACAACACATGCGCATCACCTCTCGACACCTCGGCGTGCTCGCCGTCGGTGCACTCGCACTCGCGGCGTGCGGATCCGACGACTCCAGTTCCGCAGACGACGCCCCAGCCGCTGCGGCGACCGAGGCCCCTGCGGGACGGAAGCCCCCGAGGCCACCACGGAGAGCACCGATGACGCTGCACCGGCGACCACGACCCACGACGGCGACGACATGGACGCGGCGATGGCACCACCGGAATTCGCCAGCGGTTTCCAGCTCGCACTGACGAGCGACGCGGCCGGCACGGTCGTCACCGAGAACGAAGTGACCGTCAACGTCGAAGCAACCGGCTACGAACTCGACTGCGGTTGGGCCGGCAAGGCCGTCAACGAACAGTTCGGCCACTACCACATCCTGCTCGACGGTGCGCTTGTCGACATGGAGTGCGAGAACACGACGACGGTCTCGATGCAGAACGTCGAACCGGGCGACCACACGATCGCCGTGGTCCCCGCCCTCAACGACCACCTCGAGGTCGTGGACAACATGGCGATGATCGAATTCACCTACGAGCCGTCTTCGCCGCTGCCCGAGATCACCGACGCAGCCGTGACCGGCGATCCTGGCATCCGCATCGTCTCACCCGCGGCTGGTGAGGTCGTCAGTGGCGACTTCGAAGTCGTCGTCGAAGTCGACAACTTCGAGCTGAACTGCGACCTGTACGGCAAGCCCGGACTGATCGGCATCGGTCACTACCACATGAACCTCGACACCACCGACGGACCCATGATGGGCATGGCCGCGATGATGGGGATGGGTTGCACCCAGACCTTCCAAGCGTCGACAGAAGGTCTCGAGAGCGGCTCGTCGCACACGCTGATCGCACTGCTGGCCGACAACGGTCATGCCCCGCTGATGAACGCCGACGCTGCGTCGGTCGAGATCACGGTCGGATGAGACGTTTCGTCATTGCGGGAGCGTCGGCAGCTGCACTGTTGCTGACGGCGTGCGGCGCCGACGGACCCGACGGCGCTCGGGCGCTCGGCGGACGGGTGGTCCAGCAACCGCCCGCCGCCGACCCCGGTGGTGAGGCAGCGGTCGATCTGACGGCGGTGTCCTGCCCACCGATCGACGGCTACGACGCGCCGGTGGCCGACCAGGGAATCGGAGCCACCGTCGGTGGAGCCATCGACATCGACGCCGGCGACTTCTTCTTCGGACCGACGTGTGTGGTCAATCCCGCGGATGGCACGGTCACGATGACGGTGACCAACAGCGGCGGCATCTTGCACAACGTGTCGGTCGACGACCAGGACATCGACGTCGACGTCGCACCCGGCGAAACGATCGTCGTCGACGTCGCGGTCGGCAGCGAGGTCGTCGTTTTCATCTGCAAGTTCCACCGAACCGCCGGCATGGTCGGCGCCGTGGTTCCCGCGGTCTGACGTGATCGACAACCCGGTCGGCCAGTCGGAATGGCAGCCGTCTCCGGCAGGGTTCCCGGTTCACGCGGTCGCCGTCAACGCCGACGGCGACCGCGTCCAGGCCCGTCGGCGGAGGAGTGCGGAGTGAGCGCCATCATCTCGACGAGTCGAACCTCACCGAACGGGGCAGTCGAACGCGACTTGTTGCGCCGCTACGGGTCGTGGGTGGCGTGCTGTCTCAGCCGCGGCCGTCGTGCGCCTCTCAACCCGAACGACATCGGGCGGTTGATCGGCGAGCTGGGCGAGCGTCGCATCGCCGGTGGCACGTACGTGTTCCGTCACGGCGATCCGGCAGCGAAGGTGCACATCGTCCGATCAGGTCGGATCGAGTTGTCCCGCACGGTCGGTCGCCGTCACATCACGTTGCAGGAGCTGCGCGCCGGGGACGTCTTCGGTGACGTTCCGGCATTTCTCGGCGAGCCCGAGCCGTTTGATGCACGAGCGGTCGAGGACTCCGTCATTCTCACACTGGACATGCCCGCACTCCATGCGTTGCTCCAGACCCGGCCACTCGTTGCGCAGCGATGGTTGGTCTCGTTGGCGGAACGGATGGCAGCGATGCAGCAACGCCTGATCGGTCTGCTCGCCGGCGGTCTCGAGGCTCAGCTCGCATCGCTACTCCTGCGGGAAGCAGGCTCCGGCGACACGGTGACCATCACGCAGTCGCGCCTCGCCGATCTGCTCGGCGTGCAACGGTCGAGTGTGCAACGAGTGTTGAAGCACCTCGACGCATCGGGACTGATCGACAGTCGATACCGGAGCATCACGATCGTCGACATCGCCGGACTCTCAGCGCTCGTCGATGGCCGACCGGACAGCGCACCAGAATGAGCCACCCACGAGGAGACCGAACATGGACCTGACGCTGCAGTACTTCGACGACTGCCCGAACTGGCGCGTGCTCCATCAGCACCTGATCGAGCTGGCTCGCGAGTCGGACGATCTGGACATCGAGCTGCAGCTGGTCGACACGCCCGAAGCAGCACAGCAGCACAGCTTCAGGGGCTCGCCGAGCCTCCTCGTCGATGGCGTCGATCCGTTCGCTCGACCCGACGACCCGGTCGGGCTGTCATGCCGCGTGTACGCGACACCGAGTGGCCCGGCCGGATCGCCGACCCTCGACCAGCTGCGAACCGTTCTCCGATCGGAGCGCTGACGTCGCGTACGTTCAGTTAGCGGGCAGCGCGACACCGAAGAAGCCGACGAGTTGCTCGATGCGGCCGTCGGAGTCGATCGTGGCGACGTCGAGGCCGTCGAGGACGATGTTGCCGGCGGCGTCATGCATCGCCCATCCCCAACGGACGCGGTCGTGGTGTGCATCGAGTGTGCCGTGCTGTCGAAAGGAACTGCCCGGGTACTCGTCGTGGAAGCCGGCGAACATCGCCGCGAGTTCATCGTGGCCGGTCACGTCGTAGAGCGGATCGACGGATCGAGCATGTGGCGTCCAGACCCGTTCGATCGCTGCGGTTCGACGCGTGGCATCGGTCGTGTTCCAGCACTCGAAGTAGCCGTTGATCATCGCCTGGAGGTTCGTCGACCGGGCATCTGTGGGAGTGGTGTCGGTGGGAGTGGTGACTTGGCTCATGGAGACGATCCTGCGCTCCGGGCAAGCGCGGAAGCGATGACCCACCTGGTCAAGACGTGAGCGACGCGCCCCCGCCGGGTCACGATTCCCAGGGACGTGTCGCCAGGACGTGACGCGTTGTCTCGTCGGCCGGGTAGAGCGTCTCGATCGACAGTTCCGACAACGTGACGTTCCGTGACGCGCCGAAGGTCGTCACGGTCGACACGAACGTCAACTCGACGCCCTCGTCCACGATGCGGATCGGCAGGACGACGTCGGGGCCGACGGCGACGCGGCGGACAGCGCCGGGCGCGTAGTCCTCGCATTCGTCCAGGAGCTCCGCGAGTCGTGGGTCGTAGGTGAGCGTCAGCACGTGATGCATGTGTCGCAGCAGTTGGCCGGCGTACTCGTCGAAGTTCAGGACTCGCGGCGCGAGACCGTCGGGGTGCAGGCTCATGCGGGCGATGTTGATCGGCGGCGTCATCAGATCCGGTGAGATGTCGCGTGCCAGCCACAGCGCTGCCGCGTTGGCGTCGACGAGGTTCCAGCGCTGATCGATCACTGTCGTCGGGTGGAGGTCGTTGCCGTTGACGATGAGGTCGATCACGTCACGTGCCGAAGACATCGCAGCGTCATCGAGTTCGAAGTCCGTGTAGACGGGCGCGAAGCCCGCGGCGAGCAGCATCTCGTTGGCGGCACGACGTGGCATCTCGAACTCCTCGGAGAGAAACAGCAGGAGGTCGCGGCTCGCTCGAGCGCGGCCGGTCTCGACGCACGAGAGATGGCGCGTGGACACACCGGTGCGAGCCGAGACGTCGAGTTGGCTCATCCGGCGTCGAAGGCGCCACTCACGCAAAACCGCGCCGGGATGTGTCGTCGTCGAGGACATGCCGGAACGCTACGTCGCCCCCATGCGCAAGGCCATGACCTGGGAGGTCATGGCGTCACGCTGCGGTGATCGTCACCGTAGGCACCATGACTCATCACGCACTAACCGCCACGCAGCCCACCCGACATCCGAATCCGGCTGACGAACGACGACTGCGACTCGTGCTCCGATCGAACGCCCTGACCTCGGGACTTGGCGGACTGGTCGCATTCGCGGCGCCGGCGCGGCTCGACGAGCTGCTCGGTACGGGTCACCCGGGATGGGTCCGGCTCGTCGGCGCCGGTCTCGCCGCCTTCGCCGGCGTCGTCGCGTGGGTGAGCCGGGCATCGAGACCGGTGTTGGTTCGGATCGCACCATTGATCAGCGTCGCCGACGCGGCGTGGGTGGTCGGGACCATCCTCACCATCGCCGCCGGCTGGTACTCGAACGGAGGCGCCGTGCTGATGGCCTCGGTTGCAGCCATGGTCGCCGGCTTCTCGATCGCGCAAGCAACACTCTCGAGACGATTGGCCGGTTGATCGCCGCGACTTCTCCTCTCGGCAGTGCGCAGGAGACTTGTGATCCGGATGCGGAGGCCGTCGATGTATCGGAGATGGATCGATCCGAGGTGCACCGGGCTGTGTTGACCTGTCCGGACGGTGACAGCCCGTCGACCAACCGTCCCTGCTCGCACCAATTCTCGAGGGCCATCAGTTCCGCCGATTCAGGCGGCGACTCCTTCTTTCTCGCCACCTCTTCCGGTGTTGCGGTTGCGGTCATCACACCGCTCCTTTCCGCCCGCCATCACAGCCACCGAGTCAGACCGGAAACACGAGAGAATCCCGCCCCCGATTATCGGGCGGTCGTGGATTTGGCGCTTCAAGTTGCCTGCTGATCCGGGCCGTCGTCGTGATCGTTGTTCGGGTGCGTTGTTTCGATGTGGCGTTTGAGACCTTCGAGGAGTTCGCGCATTCCGGCTTGGTAGCTGCGTCGGACGGTGAGGGTGTCGAGGATCTTTCCGATCGGGCCGTATTTGAGGGTGTAGGTAGGGCTGACGGTCACTTCGGTGTGCGCCGGTTGCTGGCTGTCGGTGAGCGTGAACGCAATGTCAGCGGTCTTGAACGGCAGGGTCGAGTCGATGATCCGGAAGGTGATCGCGGTGGGCGGATTGAACTTGACGACCTGTTCGGTGAGCGAGTGTTTGGTGGAGATTTCGCAGTGGCGGCTGCCACCGAGGCCGTCGATGTCGTTCGTTCGGTGCGATCCGGTGAGGCCCGGGTTCCAGGAAGCGATGGTGCCGATGTCGGCGAGCGCAGCCCACACGGCGTGGCGTGGGGCGTCGATCGTGGTTCGTTCGGTGAACGTGGTCACGTGAGGTACTCGCCGAGTCGTTGGACATGGTTGTCGAGCGCGGCGAGCACGGTGGTCTCGTCGGCCGGTGGGAGCCAGACAACGACTCGATCGATGCCGGCATCCTGGTAGCGGGACATGAGTGCCGGGTCGCCCTGCGATGAGTACACGGTGACGACGGCGGTGTCGGGGTCGCGGTCGTGTTGTTCGAAGGCGCGGTGCAGTTGGGGCAGGTGGTCGATGATGTCGCCGTAGCCTTCGATCGGGAGCCAGCCATCGGCCCAGGTGGCGATGTCGTCGAAGGTCTGGGTGGTGGGGCGTGAGCCGACATGGATCGGTGGTGTGGGCTGCTGGGTGGGCTTTGGCCACGACCATGACGGTCCGACCGAGCAGTAGTCGCCGGTGTAGGCGCCTTCGTCGTTGGCCCAGAGTTCGCGCATCAGGCCGAGGTGGTCGATCAGGCGGAGGCGGGCGGTGTCGAGGTCGACGCCGTGGGTTGCGTATTCCTCGCGGTTCCATCCGTAGCCGACGCCAAGTTCGAGCCGCCCTGCGGACTGCCAGTCGAGTGTCGCGATCGTCTTGGCAGCAATGACAGGGTCACGCAAAGCCAGCAACGCCACTCCGGTACCGATGCGCAGCCGGGTCGTTGTTGCGGCGGCCGCGGCGAGCGCGACGAACGGGTCGCAGGTGCGCTTGTACCAATCGGGGAGCTCACCACCGGGCCATGGCGTCGCGCGTGACACCGGGACGTGGGTCTTCTCGGTAACCCACAACGAGTCGAACCCGCGCGCTTCGACTTCGGGTGCGAGCCGCTGCATCGGCATCGTCTGATCGGTGGCGAAGATCATCACCCCGACCCGCACCGCATCGTCGCCTTCGGCAGTTCCGATCACGATGCAGCGGGCAACTCGTAGCCGAAGAACCCGGCGAGGTGCACGATCAGGCCGTCGTCGATGACGGCGACGTCGATGCCGTCGAGCGCGACGATGCCTTCGGCGTCGATCATCTCCCAACCCCACCGCACCAGGTTGTGGTGGGCGTCAACGGCGCCCTTCTGACGGAACGAACTCCCCGGGTAGGTCGTGTGGAACCCGGCGAACATCTCTGCCAACTGGTCGTGTCCCGTGACGTCGGCGACCGGGTCGCAGGACCGAGCGTCCGGTGCCCAGGTGCGAGGGACCGCCTCGCGGCGGGCGGCGTCGCCGGTCGCGTTCCAGCACTCGAAGTATCCATCGAGAACAGATTGCAGGTCGTACGTCTTGGTCGTGTCGCTCATGTGGGCCATCGTCGGGCACAGCCCAGCCAGATGCGATGACCTGATGGGTCATACAACCACGGTCAGATCACTCAGACGATCGATCCACGGCCGCGCCGCCAGCATCTCGCCGGTGGTGTGGTCGGCGGAGCATTCTTGGCTCGATCAGCCCACCTCCTCACGTGATCTGGGCGACGGTGGACCAACTCCGGTGGATCCCCGGATGTCGATGTTCGAAGACGACGTCGCTGCCCGTCTGATACATCGGCTGATACATCGATCGAAATCGGTCGAAAGTCGGGCAGTCGTCTCCTGACTGCTCGTGCAGGAGGTCGTCGATGTATCAGAAAAGTATCAATCCGAGGTGCACCGGGCTGTGTCGCCCTGTCCGGCCAGTGTCAACCTGTCCACACATCATCCCTG
>JBGSII010000042.1:0-2557 GCA_041742555.1 Ilumatobacteraceae bacterium | reverse complement strand
ACAGCGGCGGCCGAACCGCCGCTCGACCCACCTGGCACCCGCGTCGTGTCGCGCGGGTTCCGGGTCGGCCCGAACGCCGAGTTCTCGGTGCTCGAACCCATCGCGAACTCGTCGAGATTGGTCTTTCCGATCACGACTGCTCCGGCCTCGCGAAGCTTGGTGACCACGGTGGCGTCGTAGGGCGGACGCCATCCGTCGAGGATCCTGGACGAACACGTCGTCGGGATGCCGCGAGTGCACATGTTGTCCTTGAGCGCAATCGGCACCCCGGCGAGCGGACCGGGATCGCGACCTGCGGCCACCGCCTCGTCGATGTCGACCGCGCGGGCGCGGGCCTCGTCGGCGAGCACCAGGTTGAAGGCGTGGATGTCGCTCTCGCGCTGCCCGATCGCCTCGAGGTGACGCTCGAGCACGTCGGTGGCGCTCACGACGCTGTTGCGCACGTTCCGTGCGATGTCGGCCGCGGCGATGGCTGGTTCGCTGCTCACGTCAGTCCTCCAGCCCGACGATCGGCGGCACGCGGAAGCGCCCGTCCTCGGCGGCGGGCGCAGCGGCGAGCACCTCGTCGCGATCGAGGCAGTCCATCTCGACGTCTTCGCGCATCACGTTGGCGATGGGGGTGGGGTGGGTCATCGGCTCGACGCCGTCGAGATCGAGTGCGTCGATGTCGGCGAAGTGGTCGAGCATGTCGCTGAGTTGGTGGGTCGCCTGGTCGAGTTCATCGACGCTGAGCGAAAGCCGAGCGAGCTTGGCGACCTTGGCCACGGCCTCTGGAGTGATGCGGTCGGACACGACGCCCCACGCTACCGGCACCCCACCACGCGGGACCCGTCAAAATCACGTGCGCAGATCCGCCCGCCCAGGACGATCCGGTGCACAGGTTTCGGGTCGTGGGGAGGATCAGACCCGCACGGGCGGGCCGACGTACCGACTCGATGGACGGATGAGCTTTCCGGCCGCGGCCTGCTCGACGATGTGAGCACACCAGCCGACCGTGCGGCTGACCGCGAACGTCGGGGTGAACATCGATCGCGGGAGGCCGGCGGTCTCCATGACGACCCCGGCGTAGAACTCGACGTTGCTCGGGAGGGGGCGACCGGGCTTGAGTTCGGCGAGCGTGACGAGGATCTCCGCCTCGACCGCTGTGGCCAACTCGACCAGATCACCGCCAAGGCGCTCCGCGACCTCACGGAGCAGCGCCGAGCGCGGATCGGGAGCGCGGTACACCGCATGACCGAACCCCATGATCCGCCGACCGGCCGCGACCTCCCCGCGCACCCAGTCGGCCGCGGCATCGATCGACCCGATCTCGTCGAGCGCATCCAGCGCCCGGCTCGGAGCGCCCCCGTGCAACGGCCCGGCGAGCGCGCCGAGCGCTGCACACACCGCATCGGCCGGATCGGCGCCGGTCGAAGCGACCACTCGGGCCGTGAACGTCGACGCGTTGAACCCGTGGTCGATCGTGAGGATCATGTACTGCTCGACCGCACGCGCCGCGACTGGTGTCGGCACCTCCCCGGTCGTCTGATACAGGTAGGCGGCCGCGTGACCGAGCGACGGGTCTGGCTCGACCACCGGCAGGCCGTGCGCAACGCGGTGGAGTGCAGCGAGCAACGACGGCACGAGCGCAGCGAGTCGCAACGTCTGCGCCCGCCGCGCCGCGTCGTCGATGTCGATCACCGGGCTCAGCTCGAGCGCACCGGCAGCGACCGAGAGCACCGAGCGGAGTTTCGACAGGATCGATCCGTCCATCGCGGCGACCACCTCGATCACCCGTGCCAGTGTGGGCGGGATCGATCGGAGCGCTGCGGCCTCCTCACGAAACGCGACGGCCTCGTCCGGATCCGGCAGGCGCCCGTTACGAACGAGGAACCACACGTCCTCGAACGTCCGGGTGCGGGCGAGCACGGTGGCGTCGTAGGGCCCGTAGTGGAAGAAGCCCCGGTCACCATCGACGGCACCGATCGCTGTGTCCGCGGCAACCACGCCGCTCAGGCCTGCGGGAACATCGATCAATCGCGTCATCCCTCCAGTGTTCGCCGATCAGGCAGACGAATCAACATTGATTGAGTCAACGTTGACTTGATCAATGATCTCGAGGAGGCTGGCGCCATGAGCACACTGATCCGCTCGACCGAGGCCGCCGAGATCCTCGGCGTCTCGAAGCCGACCCTCTACGCGTACGTGAGTCGCGGGCGCCTGGCCCGCACCACTGCCCCCGACGGCAGGACGTCGCTGTTCGTGCGAGACGAGGTGGAGCAACTGAGTGCGCAGAGTCGGCGCTCGGCACCGGGACCTCGCCCCACCATCGATGTGCAGATCCGATCGGACGTGACCACGATGCATGACGACGCCCTCGAGTTCCGGGGCCATGACGTCGTGCAGCTCATCCGCCAGCGCGAGTTCGAGGACATCGCTGAGCTGCTCTGGTCGCGAACGCCGACCGAGGCACCCGCCGGCACGAGGTGGCCGAAGGCAGCGAGGGCCGACGTCGAAGCGATCGCCGGACTCGCCGACATCAGCGCGACGCCGATCGGCCGCCTCGCGATCGCCGCCC
>JBGSII010000041.1:0-1997 GCA_041742555.1 Ilumatobacteraceae bacterium | reverse complement strand
CCGTCGATGCGCTGTTCGACGAGTCGCGTCAGCTGGCGTCACGGCTCGAAGCGGCGGGCCTCGACGTCGACCCTCCGATGTCGGCATTGGAACTCGCAAGTGCGACCCGGGTCCGCAGCGCACCCGACCGCGCCGCTCAGGTGCTGACGCTCACGCGCTCTCTTGCGGCAGCGGCACGGCGAGGAGCGTTCGAGTGGGGACCGATGGTTGTCGAACCCGACTGGCGCCACGTCCACGTCGACGACGCGTTCCACCGCAGCTATCGAGTCGCTGGATGGCCCCAACTGCCTGTGCCGGCCGACTGGCTATCGCGGCTGCTCGCCGACACTCACTGCGTCCGCACGGTCAGCGTCGTGATGGAGCCGGTGCCGATGGGGCGCGCGGCGCGGGCCGCCGACCGCGAGGTGATGGCCCGCGAAGCCGACAGCGACCTCAAGGAACGCAAAGGCTTCCGAGTCAACGCACGCGAACGCAAGCGGCTCGCTGATGCCGAACGCCGCGAGCACGAACTGTCCGAAGGACACGCAGAGTTCCGCTTCGTCGGACTCGTGAACGTCACCGCCCCGACGCTCGACGACCTCGACGACGACTGCACCGTCCTCGAGCAGGCAGCAGCCCAATGCCTGCTCGATCTCCGACCGCTCGACGCCCGCCACGACCAGGGCTGGGTGGCATCGCTCCCACTCGGCCGCGCCCTTGCCCCCGGATTCGCGTCATGAGCACGACCAGCGACCAGCTGCCCGACGATGGCCGGCCCGGTTGGCGCCGAGCACCCGGGCTACGGATCGAACGCCACCGGGCGACGATGGCACACCTGTCATCGGTGTACCCGTGCCACACCGACACCGGGTTTGGCGAGCGGGGGCCGTACATCGGGGTCAACGTCACCGGCGGCGGGAGCGGGTTCTTCTACGACCCCTTCGAGCTGTACCCGACGCATCTGACCAACCCCAACGTTGCGATCGTCGGCGACCTCGGCTTCGGCAAGTCCGCACTCGTGAAAGCGATGCTCGGCCGTGAGCTCGCCGTGTACGGGTCGAAGCGACAGGTCACGATCCTCGACCCCAAAGGCGAGTACGGGCCATTCGCCGCCGCCCACGGGTTGCCCGTCATCAGGTTGCGGCCAGGTGGCACCGACCGGCTCAACCCGCTCGACGCACGCGGCGATCCCACCGAGACCGTGCGGCGACAGTCGTTGGCGACCGCTCTCGTCGCCGGTGTGCTCGGTCGGGGCCTCGACCCAATCGAAGACGCCGTGCTCGGGTGGACGATCACGACCCTCGCGCGTCAAGAGCGGCCGTTCACGTTCGTCGACGTCGCAGCGACACTCGCGAACCCCGCGGAGGAACTGGTGGCGCTCTCACGACGGACACCGCTCGAACTCACACACGCAGCGACGCCGGTGATCTTCGCCGTCGACAAACTGCTCTCACGGACGCTCGCCGGCATGTTCGACGGTCCCACCACCGTCGACATCGACTGGGACAGCGGCCCTGGGTTCGTCATCGATCTTTCCGCTGTGTGGGGCGACGACGAAGCACTCCCGCTCGTGATGCTCGCTGCCACGTCATGGCTCTCAGCGACTCTTCAGCGCGACTCACCGCGACGAGTTCTTCAGGTCATCGACGAAGCGTGGGCCGCAGTCCGTCACGGCGCCCGGCACTTCCAAGCCGCGATCAAACTGTCTCGCACTTTCGGCGTGTCCACCTGGCTGATCTGCCACCGACCAGCCGACCTCACTGCACAGTCCGACGACGGCACCGCCACCGCCAAGATCTCCGCCGGACTTCTCTCCGACGTCCAGACCCGGATCATCTTCCACCAACCGCCCGACCAGGTGAACACCGCCGCCGAAATGTTCGGGCTCTCCGAACGCGAGCGCGACTGGGTGGCCACCATGGTGCGGGGTCGAGCGCTGTGGCGTCTCCAACGCCGAGGCGCGGTTGTTCACACGGTCCTCACCGACGCCGAACGGCAGGTGTGCGACACCGATCGGT
>JBGSII010000040.1:0-13812 GCA_041742555.1 Ilumatobacteraceae bacterium | reverse complement strand
GGCTCCGTCGCCGGCCGCGCCGCTGGTCACAGCGGTGGAGCAGCCCGCGAGGGCGACGAGCGCCAGCATGAGCACGGCGCCGATCCCGGCTCGAGTGCGTTCCTTGGCGACCACGGTGGGTGAGCCTAACGGCCGTATCGGTGTTGAGACCGGCACCAGCTCGAGGTAGGGCTGAGACTCATCTCGGCCGGGCGAACTCGGGGAGCGGACACGGCTCAGCGGGCACAGCGAGCGCTTCGAAGCTGCCCACGAGCTCGCGCAGGGTGACGGCAGAGTCGCGCGCCGCCGCGCCGAGCGATCGAACGATCCAGTCTGCGATGTCATCGGGCTCCACACCGCAGGCAACGAGTTCCGCAACCGTCACAGGGAGGCCATGGCGCTTCGCAAGCCGTTGGCCGTCGTCATCGACCACCAGTGGGATGTGCATGTACTCCGGTCGAGCGAATCCGAGCAGCTCCTGCAGGTGGATCTGGCGGGCGGTCGAGGCGAGCAGGTCGTCACCGCGGACGACCTCGGTCACCTCCTGCGCGGCGTCATCGACGACGACGGCCAGGTTGTACGCAGGGACACCGTCGTTGCGCCGCAGGACGACGTCGTCGACCATCCCGGCGACCCTGCCGTGCAGGCGGTCGTCGAAGACGATCTCCTGACCGTCGGTGCGGAGTCTGAGCGCTGGTCGGCGACCGGCATCGCGACGCTGAGCACGCTCGCGGGCGGTCAATCGACGGCACGTCCCGGGGTACGACCCCGGAGGACCGTGCGGGGCCTGCGCGGCGGACTCGATCTCGTCGCGGATCTCCCGACGAGTGCAGAAGCACTCGTAGACCAGATCCAGAGCAGCGAGCTGTCCGATCGCCGATTCGTACCGCTCGAAGCGGTCGCTCTGACGGACCACGTCTCCGTCCCAGTCCAGACCGAGGAGGGCGAGGTCGCGCAGCTGAGCGCGTTCGATGTCCCGACTCGCCTGATGTCGGTCGAGGTCTTCCATACGCACGACGAACCCGTCACCGCGCGACCTGGCCGACAGCCAGGCGATCGCCGCCGTGCGGAGATTGCCCAGATGCAGATCACCGGTCGGCGAGGGTGCGAAACGGCCTGCCACACGAACAGTGTTGCTCGTATTCGACGAGAATCCATCGAACGGTGGCGCGACCCGCGGCACCACATCGGCCTGCGATCTCCTACAGTCGTCGAATGGTTTGCCCTCGCTGCGGGATCGAGGTCTCGGCGCACCAGAAGTTCTGCCAGGACTGTGGCGCTCCGATCGAGCCGTCGCCGAACGTGGCGATCGACGCGACCACCGAGCCGCCAACCGATGCCATCACCGAGCCGGTCGATCTGGTCGCGACCACCGAGATGGCCGAACTCGAGCCGGCGACCGAACCGATCGCGCTCCTCACCGATCCACCCGACTCCGGTCAGACGCAGCCACCGTGGAACCCGGAACCCCGGGCCGAGGGGACCCTCGACACCGCAGAGATGCCGGCATTGTTCGACGGGCACGACGATCTCGTCGAGTACCCGCCGACGCGTGAGCCGTTCCGCCTGCGGCTCATCTTCGTGCTCGCAGTGTTCGGTACAGCAGCCACGTTGCTGTCGATCGTCGCTGACGTGATCGACATCCGCACCACCAGACCGGCTTCGGGCATCACCACCGGCATCCGGACACTGGACGACCTCGGCTCGGATCTCGGCCTCGCCGGCTTCATCGGCGCGTCGGTCATGGTGATCGGCTCGCTGCTCGCCTGTTTCGGGCTTCGCTGGGGAGCAGGTCTCGCCGGAGGCGCCGGGCTCGCCCTCGCCGGGTGGGCGGGCCTCACCATCGGGCTCGCCGAGCTTCCGATCGCCGTCGCCGAATCGATCACCAGAACATCGTCGCTCGAATTCACGCTTCGGGTCACGCGGGATCTCGGCTGGTGGCTGATCGTCGCGGTCGGAGCGATCGGGCTCATCGTGTTCCTCGCATCGCTGCGCTCCATCGGCAGCGGGGGGCGAACCCCACTCAATCCGCTGATCGCTGCGATCACCGCGGTTGCGATGGTCGTGCTCGCATTCGGCCCACTGATCCCGGTCAACGACGCCTCGTTCGCGGACAACTTCCGCTCGGTCGACCCGACACGCGATCTTCCCGCCGCGTTCTTCGCCGGACGGCTCGGGCAACTCGCGTTGATCGTCCTCGCGGGCACCATCGGCATGCTGATCGTGCGGAGCTTCGGACTCGGGTTGGCCGCAGGCGGCGTCAGCGTCCCGCTCTGGTTGTGGGTCGCGTCGCTCGGCGAGATCGGACCGAACCCCGTGGGTATCGCTGACCGAAATCCCGGGGCGGACGACACGACCCCGCACGCAGTCACGACCACGGGCATGGTCGCAACGATCGCCCTGCTCGTCGTCGCTGCCGCGTTGGCGACGTATCGCCTCAATCGCTCGCCCGGGGTCGACGAGTTCAGAGGCTGACGAGCAACTGTTCGACAGCCACTCGCGCGGAATGCGCCGCGACGTGAACGGCGCTCCAGTCCTCGCCATCGGTGTACGCATCGCCGGCGAAGAGGACGCTGGCTCCCGCGGGCTCGCCCAACGTGCGTACGTGACGCCAGTCGGCCCGGTCGGCGACGTAGGCCTGGTGGACGAACGGCTCATCGCTCCAGTTCTGCACGACGTGCTGGAGGTAATGGCGCGTCGCGACCCCCTCGAAGATCTCGTCGAGCTCGGCAAGGATGTAGTCGCGCCGCATGTCGCCGTCCAGCGCCAGGTACGGCTCGGCGGGAGCGCCGACGGCGAACAGCCCCAACACGTGCGCGCCGCTGTCCTGCCCGTAGGACGCGTCGTAGTAGAGACGCTGGCCGGCGTCGGTCTCGCTGTCGGGAAACTCCAGGAACGTGGGAAAGAAGGCACGGTCGAACTCGAAGAATGCCTTGAGTCCGCCCCACATGTCGACACCATCGATCGCCGCCCACTTGACTGCCGACAGATCAGGGACGAATCTGATCTCACGACGACGGAGCACCGCGACCGGGACGGTGACGATCACCGCATCGGCCTGCTCGGTCATGCCGCGCTGGTCGGTGACCACGACTCGATCACCCGCTGCATCGATCGACACGACGCGAGTGTCGAACTGAAGGCGATCGACGACGCCCGGCACGACGAAACGCTCGAACAGGTCGGACCACGTGGCGCCGACGAACTTCAGATCGGTCGAGAGGCCGACCTCGTCGACGACGAGTTCACCGTCGTAGTACCCGATCGTGTCGTTCTTGCGGTAGCCGACCGTGTCGATGTCGACATCGACGGCCCGATCGTCGACGATGCGATCGAGCGTGCCGGGGTCCGCGTGAAGCCATTCGGCGCCGAGTGGGATCGGGAAGTCGACGAAGCCATCGAGTTGCCGGATCCGGCCACCGAAGGTCGCCGCTGCTTCGAGCACCTTCACATCCACACCGGCCCGGGTGAGCAGGTGCGCTGCCGTGAGCCCTGCCGCACCGGCGCCGACGACGAGGACCGAACGGTCATTCGGATCGGTCCGACCGGGACCACCACTGGAGTCATCCGGTTCACGTCCGCTCCCTTCGCCGCATCCGATCATCGGCGCCGCGATCCCGAGGATCGCGCACATGCGAACGAAGTCACGTCGGCGAATGCCGCCGCCAGCACCAGCGTCGTGCCCGAACAACACCGGGCGATGCTACCGAGAGCGGACGGGTCGTCCCGGCGACGCGCGGCCGCTCGACGACCTTGGACCCGTCGCCGGGTCAGGTGCGCCATTCGGCGGCGAGGAAGCCACCGAGGCCACCTGAGTCGAGCAGCGCCTCGGCCTCGCTGACCCGGCTGCGCATCGTCAACGCCTCCAAGCCGGGACGGGAGGCCTGCTCGGCCCAGACACGCCTCCCCTCTACGACGAGCTCGTCGATGCCCCAGAACTGGAGAAACGCCGACTGAGTGCGCACCGCGTCGGGTTCGGGCAACTGATCGATCGGCACATCGATCGTGATGTCCTGGGTGCCCGGCTCGGACAAGTAGTGCCCGCCGCGTTCGTTGCCCCGGTACGTCCGCAGCCAGTCGCGAGCAGGGCGCCCGGCGAGCATCGCAGTGATCGGCGTCGCGTAGTCGATCACGATGACCGAGCCCGCCGCGACGAGACGACGTGCGTCTCGAACGAACGTCGCCGCGCGATCGACGAGCGGCGCTCGGGCGCCGTGGGAACCCCGAACAGGGAGGCAGGATGGAACCGGATCGAACAGGCCCGACAACACCTCGACGAATCGGCCGCCTGCTCCGAGATCGACGTAGGCCTCGCGCCAGCCGGCGTCGTACACGGCGAGCCGGAACGGCAGGTTGTCGAGGAGTTCGTTGGCGATCACGACGCCGGCGAACTCCTCGCTCGGCAACGTCGCCGACGATTCGACGCCCGCTGGGTGACGCGCCCGCTGTTCGGCGGACACCTCGACCGCCACGTACCTCAGCGCGTCGCGACACTGGGGTCGAGCGGCGAGGATCGAACGAGCCAAGGTGCCTGGCCCAGCCCCCGCGTCGATCACGGTGAACACGTCCGGAGACCCGATCCTCGCCCACTCGCCGTCGAGGTATCTCGCGAGCACTGCGCCGAACAGCGGCCCGACCTCCGGCGACGTGATGAAGTCGCCCCGGCGCCCGGCCGATCCACCCCCGACCTTCGTGTAGAACCCCTCGTCCCCGTACAACGCCAACTCCATGAAGCGCTCGAACGGAATCGGGCCATCCGCCCGAATCGCCTCGCGAATCTCGTCAGTCATTCAAAGAACCTGCCGGGATCGGAAGTGGGGAGGACAAGGCGCGCAGCGAGGAAGCTGCCTTCGGGCAGCGACAAGCCTGCGGAACGCCGTCATCGCCGCTTCCGGCCCGGCTACCCGGTGAAGGCGCCGGTGAGTGCGTCGATGGCGCCGACTCGGGCGACGAGGTTCGGCAGCACGCCGACGGCGATCGTGCCGATGACGGTGATCGCCAGGGCGGCGACGATCGGGGCTGGCGGGTTGACCGGGCTGACATCTCCGTCGGGCGCGTCGTCCATCCACACGACACGCAACACCCGCATGTAGTAGGCCGCCGCGATGACGGTGTTGACCGCCGCGATCGCGGCGAGCACGTACGCGGACGTCGTGCCGGCGTCGAGCACGGCCTTGAAGGCATTGAACTTGGCGAACCATCCCCCGAGCGGGGGGATGCCCGCCAGTGAGGCGAAGAAGATCGTCATCGCCACGGCGAGGCCGGGGGCGTAGCCGAACAGACCACCGAACGACGAGATCTCGCCGCTGTGGGTCTTGCGCGACACAGCGATCACCGTGGCGAACGCGCCGAGGTTCATGAACGCGTACACGAGCAGGTACACCATGACCGCGTTCATCGCCGATGCGCTGGTGTCGGAGAAGGCCAGCGGCATGAGCATGAAGCCGCCCTGGCTGATCGATGAGTAGGCGAGCATGCGCACGATGTTCGTCTGGCGCAGTGCGAGCACGTTGCCGATGGTCATCGTGAGCGCCGCCATCGCCCACACGAGCGGTTCATAGACATCCGCGGCCGCTGGGAAGGCCAGGAAGATCAGCGTCATCAGTGCGACGAACCCGGCCGACTTCGCTGCCACCGAGAAGAACGCCGTGACCGGAGTCGGCGCTCCTTCGTAGGTGTCGGGTGCCCACTGGTGGAAGGGCACTGCAGAGATCTTGAAGGCGAATCCGCAGATCACGAACACGACAGCGACGACTTCGAGGCCGATCAGGTCCTCGTCGGCGAGCGACGCCCCGATGTCGGTCAGCAGCGTCGAGCCGGTGACACCGAACAACAGGCTCATCCCGTACAACAGCACGGCCGAGGCGAAGACGCCCATCAGGTAGTACTTCACGCCCGCCTCGTTCGACCTACGACTGCGCTTGTTCCAGGCGGCCATCATGTAGCCGGGGATCGACAGCAACTCGAGCGCCACGAAGATGCTCACGAGGTCGCGCGACGACGCCATCATCACCATGCCGAGCACGCTGCAGAGCATCAGGACGTAGAACTCGCCCTGGTAGTACCCGCCTTCTTCGAGTTCGGTCTGACTCATCAGGACCACGACATACGCGACGAGGAGGAACAGGCCCTTGAGCACGAGGGCGTAATCGTCGATCACGTAGCGACCGTCGAACAACGACCGGGCGTCGTCGCCGACCACGGCGAGCGTGACGACCGGCACGAAGGCCGCGAGCAGGACGAAGCCGGTGATCGTGGCAATCATCCATTTCTTGGTCTCGGCCAACTGCAGGTCGAGCAGCAGGATCAGGTTGATCCCGATCACCAGCACGATCTCTGGCGCGACGGCATGCCAGTCGATCGTCGGCGACACCCAGTCGTCGGCTTGGGCAAGGAGCGAGGCGAGCATCAGCCCAGCGTCTCTCCGAGGCGAGCCACCATCTCGGTGACTGCCGGGTCCATCACCTTGAACATCAACTGCGGATACACACCGAACACGACGATGGCGATCAGGAACGGCGTCCAGGCGATCCACTCGATCGGAGTGACGTCGTAGATCTCGTCATGATGGTCGCCATCTTCGTTCACGCCGGCGCTCAACGCGTGCGTCGCATGACCGTGACCGCCGCCGGCACCGCCGCCGAACTCCTCACTCGGCTCGCCGAATGCGGTGCGCTGGTAGAGCCACAGCAGGTAACCGGCGGCGAGCACGGTGCCGATCGCGGCGATCACCATCAGCGTGCGGAACAGCGCAGTGCTGAGTCCGAAGCCCGGGTTGTACGCCGACAGGATGGCGGGGAACTCGCCCCAGAATCCGGCGAGCCCGGGAAGGCCGAGCGACGCCATCGCCGCGAACCCGAGGATCCAGCCGAGGCGCGGCGCCTGGATGAGCATGCCGGACAGCCGCTTGATCTCGAGGGTGTGGTAGCGGTGTTTCACCGAACCGGCGACGAAGAAGAGCATGCCGGTGATCAGGCCGTGAGCGACCATGCCGAACAGCGCGGCGTTGATGCCGAACTCGGTGAGCGTCGAGATGCCCAACATCACGAAGCCCATGTGCGCCACCGACGAGAACGCGATCAGGCGCTTCATGTCGGTCTGGGCGAGGCAGCCGAGCGCGCCGTAGATGATGCCGATCACGGCGAGGATGCCGATCACCGGCGCCCAGGCCTTTGCACCTTCGGGCAGCATCGGGATGGCGATGCGGACGAAGCCGTACGTACCGAGCTTCAGCAGGATCGCGGCCAGGATCACCGAACCCTGCGTCGGGGCCTGGGTGTGTGCGTCGGGCAGCCAGGTGTGGAACGGGAACATCGGCACCTTGATGGCAAAGCCCAGGAAGAACGCCAGGAAGACCCACCGCTGCAACCCGAAGGGCACGTTGAGTTGCTGCAGTTGGGTGATGTCGAAGGAGTAGACCCCGGTCACGCTGTGGTTGTAGAAGTACAGGGCCAGGATGCCGAGCAGCATGACCACGCTACCCACCAGGGTGTAGAGGAAGAACTTGATGGCCGAGTAGAGGCGTCGGTCACTGCCCCAGACCCCGATCAGGAAATACATCGGGACCAGCATGACCTCCCAGAACAGGAAGAACAGCAGGAAATCGAGGGACATGAACGCGCCCAGCATGCCGGTCTGCAACACCAGCAGCAGGATGTAGTACTCCTTCAGCCGCTCGGTGATCGCCGTCCACGACGAGAGGATGGCCAGAAATCCCATGAGCGTGGTCAAGAGGATCAGCAACACGCTGAACCCGTCGACTCCCAGGAAGTACTCGGCGCCGATGGAGGGAATCCAGCCGGCTCGCTCCACGAACTGCCACTCGGCGCCCTGCACGTTGTAGGAGAACCACAGCGGCAGCGAGACAACGAACCCGGCGAAGGCAAAGATGTTGGCGATCCATCGAATGAGATCTCCCTGCCGCTTGTTGACAAACAGCAGGATGATGGCGCCCACCGTCGGCGTGAACAGGATCAGCGAAAGCAACGGGAAGTTTTGAGCGTTGTCCATAGAGATGATCGCCTGCCGGCCCTAGTGCGCCACGCCACCGGACCGGATTTCGCTCCCTCAGCGCGCCTAACGAGCGAGCAAGTAGAAACTGATGAACGCAAACACGCCAAACAACATGAGCAACGCGTAGTTCTGGATGAGGCCGGTCTGCACCCTCCGAAACGCGTAGCTCGATTCCTCGGCAATCCACCCGACCAGATTCACCAGTCCATCGACGGCGTACTTGTCGACCAGATGAGACATCCAGGACAGAAAGACCGTGAGCCAGCCGGATCCGTTCACCGCACCGTCCACCACGTACTTGTCAAAGGTCCATGAGCCGCGAGCCGTGGCCATGGTGCCGTTGACGAAGGTGGCCCCGTAGATCTCGTCCACGTAGTACTTGTTGAGCAGCACCCGATGAGGTCCCTGGAACGTGGCGGCCAACTGCTCGGACACGTCGGGCCGGCGAACGTAGGCATGATAGGCAGCCCCGATTCCGACCAGCGCAATCACCACCGACAGCAGCATCAGACCGATTTCACCGGCCGTCGACATGTGGGCGACCTCGTGTCCACCCGTGCCCTCCCCCATAGGTGCAGTTCCGCCCTCGTGGGTGGCTTCACGGCTCAGGCCGGCACCCCCCACGGGCTCGGCTGCGGCCACGATCGCCGCAGGGGCCGAGAAGCTGGGCTCCAGGAAGTGCTCGATGGCGTTGCTCCCTCCAAGGGCTGCGGGTATTCCCACGAACCCAGCCACAATCGCACCCACCGCCAGGGCCATCAGCGGAACGGTCATCACCCGTGGCGCCTCATGTGGCCCGTGCCAGGCCCCGTGGCCGCCGGGTTGGGGGTCGGCATGCCCTGCCTGATGGGCCCCACCCTGCCCGTGCCCGGCATGCTCCCAGGCCCGGCCACGATAGGTGCCAAAGAAGGTCATGGACATGAGGCGGAACATGTAGAAGGCGGTGAGCAGGGCCGTCACCGCCCCAACCACCCACAGGACCCGGCTGCTCAGAAAGGTCCGAAACAGGATCTCATCCTTGCTGAAGAAGCCCGCGAGCGGAGGGATGCCGGCAATGGCCAGGGTGCCGGCCATCATGGTGACAAAGGTAACGGGCAGGTACTTCTTCAACGCCCCCATGTGACGCATGTCCTGCTCGCCAGCCATGGCGTGAATCACCGCACCGCTGCCCAGGAACAGCAGGGCCTTGAAGAAGGCGTGGGTCATCAAGTGAAACGCGCCGGCCGAGAACGCCCCAACCCCCATGGCCAGGAACATGTAGCCCAGCTGTGACACCGTCGAGTAGGCCAGCACGCGCTTGATGTCGTTCTGCACCAGGCCGATGGTCGCCGCCATCAGCGCGGTCAGCACACCCACCACCGCCACCACTTCCATGACCATCGGGGCGTGGGAGAACATCACCGCGTTTCGCCCCACCATGTAGACCCCCGCGGTCACCATGGTCGCAGCGTGAATCAGCGCCGACACCGGGGTGGGCCCTTCCATGGCGTCGGGCAGCCACACGTACAGCGGGATCTGTGCGCTCTTGCCGGTCGCCCCCACGAACATCAGCAGGCAGATGAGCGACAGCGTGCCGAACTGCGCGGTCTCCACCGGCATGGATGAGGCGGCGGCGGCAACCTGTCGGAAGTCGAGCGTGCCGAAGGTGAGAAAGACCAGGAAAATCGCGAGAATGAAGCCCCAATCACCGATCCGGTTGACGATGAAGGCTTTCTTGCCGGCGTCGGACGCCGACTTCTTTTCGTACCAGTAGCCAATCAGCAGGTAGGAGCACAGGCCCACGCCTTCCCAGCCCACGAACATCACCAGGAGGTTGGCAGCCAGGACCAGCGTCAGCATGAAGAAGCAGAACAGGTTGAGGTAGCTGAAGTACCGCGCGTAGGCTCCGCGGGTCTCATCGTGCATGTAGCCGATGGAGTACACGTGGATCAGAAAACCGACCACGGTCACCACCAGGGCCATCAGGGCCGACAGCGGGTCGATGCGAAACGTCCAGGCCACCTGAAACGAGCCGAGGCCGTGGATGGTCTGGAGCGCGATGGGCGGAATCCAGGTGGCCACGGTGACGTCGTGCACACGGGCCTCGGCCGGCAGCCCGATCAGCTCCACGAAGCCCACCACCGCCAGGAGGGTGGCCAGCCCCATGGTGGTGCAAGCCACCAGTCCCGCCACGCGCTTGCTGAAATACCGGATGCCGACGACGCCGTTCAGCGCGGCGCCCAGGCCGGGCAGCAGTGGGATAAGCCAGATGAGATTCATAGGTGCCGTGCCATCAGGACCGGGGTCCCAGTATCGTGAACGCCTGCTGGGCTGGACTACCAGCGCATCAAGCTCATCTCGTCGATGTTGACGCTTTCCTTGTTGCGATAGAAGGCCAGGATGATGCCGAGCCCCACCGCGGCCTCGGCCGCGGCCACGGCAATGACGAAGATGGCGAAC
Source organism: Ilumatobacteraceae bacterium (assembly GCA_041742555.1). Classification (GTDB taxonomy): domain Bacteria; phylum Actinomycetota; class Acidimicrobiia; order Acidimicrobiales; family Ilumatobacteraceae; genus Sva-07. The sequence goes on along the minus strand of JBGSII010000040.1, from coordinate 3,381 downwards.
ACCTGGCCCACTTCGTTCTGCAAGTGGCTGGAAAAGGCCACCAGATTGATGTTCACCGCGTTCAGGATCAGCTCGATGGACATGAAGATGATGATGATGTTGCGGCGCAGCAGCACGCCCATCACACCGACCACGAACAACGCCGCCGAGAGCACCGCGTAATGTGCGGGAGTAATCACGCTCATAGCTCCCTCTTCGCCAACACGATGGCACCGACCATCGCCACCAACAGCAGCATGGAGGCCACCTCGAACGGGATCAGGTAGTCGGTGTACAACAGCCAGCCCACTCGCTCCACGTTGCCTCCGATGGCCTCAGGGGCCGCGGCGGTCGCGGTCGCCGCCGTCGTCGTGCCGACCAGACTGTAGGTGAAGATCGCCGCGAGCTCGGCCAGCACCACCCCGCCCAGGATCAGTCCCAGCCAGGTCTGTCGGTGTGCATCCTGATAGGCCTCGGGCGGCCGCTTCAGGTTCACCAGCATGACCACGAACAGGTACAGCACCACGATGCCCCCGGCGTATACCAATACCTGGATAACGGCCAGGAACTCCGCGCTCAGGAGCACATAGAGCGCCGCCACAAACAGGAAGGTGAGCACCAGAAACAGCACACTGTGCACCGTGTTCCGGGTGGTGATGACCAGGATGGCGAACCCCAGGATCAGCGCCGAGAGCACGTAGAACGCAATCGCTTCGCCCATACTCCCTACACCAACACCTTCACGGCAGCACTGACGATCAGATTGGCAATCGCCAGCGGAATGAGCACCTTCCAGCCGAGCCGCATCAGCTGGTCGTAGCGATAGCGGGGCAAGGTGGCCCGCACCCACAGGAACACGTAGAGAAGCCCGAAGACCTTCAGGCTGAACCAGATCCAGCCGGGCACCAGACCCAGAAGAGACAGGGCGGCGACATTGGGAAAGGGCCGGAGCCAGCCACCCAGAAACAGCGTGGTCGCCACCGAAGACACCACAATCATGTTGGCGTATTCGGCCAGCATGAAAAAGGCAAACCGCATGCCGCTGTACTCGGTGTGAAAGCCGCCCACCAGCTCCTGCTCGGCCTCGGGCAGGTCGAATGGGGAGCGGTTGGTCTCGGCCAACCCGCCGATGAAGAAGATCACGAAGGCCACCGGCTGCACGAAGACGAACCAGAGCCCGGCGTGGAGTTGGGCCCGGACAATCTCGGCCATGTTGAGCGTGCCCGCCGTCAGGATGACGCTGACCAGGATCATGGTCACCGCCACCTCATAGCTGACCAGTTGGGCCGACGCCCGCAGGCTGGAGAGCAAGGGCCACTTGCTGTTCGAGGCCCATCCTCCCAGGATGATCCCGTACACGCCGAGCGAGGACACCGAGACGATGTAGAGCAGGCCCACGTTGATGTCGGCGACGCTCAGCGAGATCTTCCGGCCGAACCACACGGTCTCACCGCCAAACGGGATGACCGCAAAGACCACCAGTGCCGTCACGATGAGGATGATCGGCGCGGCGGTATAGACGCCCCGATCGACCTGCGACGGCGTGATGTCCTCCTTCACCAGCAGCTTGAAGGCATCGGCAATGGGCTGCAAGACCCCGTGGGGCCCCACCCGCATGGGCCCCAGACGGGACTGGACCCAGGCCACCACCTTGCGTTCGAGCAAGGTCATGTAGGCCACCGCGGCCAGCACCGCGATGAACACGGTGATGACCTTTATTAGCGGAATGAGAACGGTTTCGATCATCGGTCCACTTCGCCCAGCACGATATCGATCGTGCCAATCAACGCGACGACATCAGCCACCAGATGGCCTTTGATCAGCCGAGGGAGAGCCTGAAGATTGCAGAACGACGGGGGGCGCACCCGGAAACGGTAGGGACTGGTCGACCTGCCGTCGGCTGCAATGAAGTATCCAAGCTCGCCCTTCGGCGATTCGATGGCATGGTAGGTCTCACCCGCCGGTGGCTTGATCACACGCGGTACCTTGGCCATGATCGGTCCCTCGGGCAACCCATCAAGAGCCTGGCGGATGATGCGAATCGACTGGTAGAACTCCTCCAGCCGCAGCAGATAGCGGTCGTAGGTGTCACCCCGCGAGCCGATGGGAATGTCGAACTCGAAGTCGGCGTAGGCCGCGTAGGGCTCGTCCTTGCGGACATCCCGGCTCACCCCGGAGCCGCGCAGGGGGGGACCGCACAGACCGATGGCAATGGCGTCGGCTGCAGAGATCACGCCCACGTCGCGGGTACGCTCCAACCAGATGCGGTTGTGGGTCAGAAGCTCCTCGTACTCGACCAGCTTGGCTTCCTGGATCCGGCAGAACTCCCGCACCTTCCGGTCCCACCCCACCGGCAGGTCGTAGGGCAGCCCGCCGATGCGCATCGAGTTGTAGGTCAGCCGCGCGCCACAGTACTCCTCGAATAGGTCGAGAATCAGCTCTCGTTCCCGAAAGCAGTAGAGAAAGACGGTCATCGCGCCCAGGTCGATGGCGTGGGTGGCCAGCCACAACAGGTGGCTGGCGATCCGCTGCAGCTCGGCCAGGATCGTCCTGATGTACTGGGCCCGTTTGGGTACCTCCAACGACATGAGCTTCTCGACTGTCTCGCAGTAGCCCAGGTTGTTGGTGGCCGCCGCCACGTAGTCCATCCGGTCGGTGAGCGCCACGATTTGCGACCAGTCGCGGTGCTCCGAGAGCTTCTCGATGCCTCGATGCAAATAGCCGATGACGACGTCGCTCGCCACGACCCGTTCGCCATCCAACCGCAGAATCACCCGGAGCACCCCGTGCGTGCTCGGATGCTGGGGCCCCATGTTGATCACCAGCTCACTGGTGTCGAACATCGCCTGGGACTGGGGAGTTCGTTCGGTTGCCATAGGTATGATCGGTCAAGTGCGGCCTGGGAGCGGGTGAGGCCGCGGAGACGGTACCGTCACCGCTACTCGATATCCGCCTCGTCTCGCAGATTCCTGAGTTTCAACCACTCGAGGGGACTCTCCAGCAGCAGCTCGCCAGGCCCCTCCAGCGGATAGTCCTTTCGCTGCGGGTGGCCCTGCCACTCATCGGGCATCAGAATGCGGCGCAGGTCAGGGTGGCCGGCAAAGACCACACCGAACATGTCGAAGACCTCCCGCTCCAGCCAGCCGGCCGCCGGCCAGACACCAGTGACCGAGGGCACCTGGTCGCTCTCGCTCGCCCGCACCTTGATTCGGACCCGCTGGCGATACCGCGTCGAGTACAGACAGTACACCACGTCGAAGCGCTCGGTCCGCGACGGCCAGTCGGTCGCCGTCACGTCCGAACAGTAGTCGAACGCCCCGTCCGGCATGTCCCGCAGACACGTGGCCACCTCCACCAGGTGGGTCACGGGCACGATGACCGTCCAGTCGCCGACCCAGTAGC
>JBGSII010000039.1:0-17519 GCA_041742555.1 Ilumatobacteraceae bacterium | reverse complement strand
GGGTCCGGTCGTGGGGCGAGCGACGACTCCGGTGAGTCGGCAACTGCTCGCTCCGAGGTCGCAGCCGCCGGTGCCACCAAGAGCCGCCGAGGCAGAGGCCGCGGCAAGGGGCGTTCCGAGGGGGCCGAACTCGATGCTGCGACGCTCGAGCAGCGTCGCGGTCGCGAGCGAAACGGCAAGCCGATCGGCCGGTACTTCATGGCCGTTCAGGTGCGCCCCGGAATGACGCAGGTGGCCGTCCTCGAGGGTCGCAGCCTGATCGAGCACTACGTCAGTCGGCCGGCCGACGATGTCAGCCAGATCCACGGGAACATCTACGTCGGTCGTATCCAGAACGTCCTGCCGGGCATGGAGGCCGCCTTCGTCGACATCGCGACCCCGAAGAACGCCGTGCTCTATCGCGGCGACGTCCAGTACGACCCCGAAGACGTCGTCGAGGGCGGCAAGGACCCGCGCATCGAGGACATCCTCAAGAACAAGCAGCTGATCACGTGTCAGGTCACCAAGAACCCGATCGCCCACAAGGGGGCGCGGCTCACCCAGGAAGTGTCGCTCCCGGGCCGTTTCGTCGTGCTGATCCCGAACTCGAACACCTACGGCATCTCGAAGCGGCTCCCCGACGACGTGCGCAAGCGGCTGCGGGCAATCCTCGATCGGGTCAAGCCTGCCGAGCACGGACTGATCGTGCGCACGGCCGCCGAGACGGCCACCGAGGACGAGCTGGTCGCCGACATGACCATCCTGCTGCGCCAGTGGGACCAGATCGCCGAGAAGGCCGCCAAGACCCAGCGGCCCGCGCTGCTGTACCGAGAGCCCGAGTTGGCCGTTCGGGTGATCCGCGAGGAGTTCAACGCGGACTACCGCGGCGTGGTCATCGACGACGAGCGGCTCTATCACGAGATCCGCGACTACGTGTCGGCGTTCAACCCCGAACTCGCCGATCGCATCGAGTACTACGACGGTGGCGACGTCGAGGGTGGGCTGTCGGTGTTCGAGAAGTACCACATCCACGAACAGGTCCACAAAGCCCTCGATCGCAAGGTGTGGCTGCCCTCGGGCGGCTCGTTGATCATCGAGCACACCGAGGCGCTCACCGTGATCGACGTCAATACGGGCAGGAACGTCGGCAAGTCGAACCTCGAAGAGACGGTCTTCCACAACAACATGGAGGCGGCCGAGGAGATCGCGAAGCAGCTGCGCCTGCGCGACATCGGTGGCATCATCGTCATCGACTTCATCGACATGGAGGTCAAGGGCAATCGGGCCAAGGTGATCGAGAGATTCCGTGACGCCCTCGCGCGGGACAAGACCCGGTCACAGGTGTTCGACATCACCGAGCTCGGTCTCGTCGAGATGACCCGCAAGCGCATCGGTGAGGGCCTGCTCACCGAGTACTCCGAGATCTGCCCCGACTGTGATGGCCGCGGTGTGCTCGTCGACTACAGCCTCCTGGAGTGACGATGGACATCGAGATCACCGACGACGCCCGGCAGCTGCTCGAACGCAGGGGCGGGACGATGGCGATCGACTTCATCCGGCCAACCGGTTGAGGCAAGGTCGCCGAGGTGTCGGTCGACACCAACGTCAAGGGCAAGAACACCGCTGCCTACCGCAAGCTGCGCCACGATCGCTTCCAGATCCTGATCACCCCGACGCTGATCGGCATGGCCGAGTCGATGCGGGTGATCACCAAGGGGCGCCTGTCCAAGTCGCTCGCTGTCGAATTCCGGGCGAGCCGCCAGGACGACGCCACCTGCGAGATCTGAACTGTCACACTGTGCCGGGTCAAGTGTGACACTTCGGCTTCCTGCGAGCGTGGGGTCGTCATCGTAAGGTTGCGCCATGGCTGACTTGCTCGCTCTGTCGTCTCGGATCATCGATTCGGGCCTCGCCGACGAACCCGTCAATCGCGTCACCAACCAGCTGTCGGAGGTCGCGGACGGTCTCGCTGTCGTCGAGAGCTTCTCGCACAGCGTGGTCATGGATGCCGGTGAGGGTCTGGTCGCCTTCGATGCGTCGCACGCTCGGACCGGCGCGGATGTCGCCGCGGCGATCCGAGCCTGGACGGCGACGCCGGTCACCCACCTCGTGTACACCCACGGTCACGCGGATCACGTCGGAGGGAGTCCGGCGTTCGCCGAGGCGTTCGGCGAGATGACCGTCGTCGGCCATGCCAACGTTGCCGAGCGCTTCGAGCGCTACGAGTACACCAACGATTGGAACGTCCGCATCAATGCTCGCCAGTTCGGAGGTGTGCGTGGCGACTTCGGGATGGGCGAGACGCCCGACTTCATCCCGCCGACCACGCTCCGGCCGAGTCGAGTCGTCGACGACCACGACTCGATCGCCCTCGGCGACCGAACGATCGAACTTCACCACGCTCGAGGCGAGACCGACGATCACCTGTGGGGATGGGAGCCGGAGCGCAAGTGGGCGTTCGTCGGCGACTTCGTGATCTGGAACTTCCCGAATGCCGGCAATCCGCAGAAGGTGCAACGCTTCCCGATCGAGTGGGCCGAGGCGTTGCGAAACATGATCGCCCACGGCCCCGAGCTCCTGCTGCCGGCGCACGGCCTCCCCATCGAGGGGCGCGACCGGATCGCGCGAGTGCTCGGCGACATCGCGGGAGCGCTCGAGCGTCTCGTTGCCGAGGTCGTCGACATGATGAACGCGGGCGAAGTCCTCGACACCATCGTGCACAGTGTCAGGGTCCCCGACGACGTCCTCGCCAAGCCGTATCTCCGCCCCCTCTACGACGAACCCGAGTTCGTCGTGCGCAACATCTGGCGTCAGTTCGGGGGCTGGTGGGATGGTGCCCCGAGTCGCCTGAAGCCGTCACCTGACTCCGTGCTCGCCGCCGAGTTGGCGGACCTCGCGGGCGGAGCGTCTGTACTGATCGACCGAGCCACGACGCTGTCCGATGCAGGCGACCACCGTCTTGCTTGCCACCTGGCAGATCTCGCCGGCTGGGCCGCTCCCGACGATGTCGGCGTCCACACGTCCCGAGCACTCGTCTATCGGGCTCGACGGGCCGCCGAGTCGTCGCTGATGGCCAAGGGCATCTTCGCCGGAGCAGCCAGGGAGTCCGAGGCCGTCACCGATCGCGATTGACGCACGGCACGGGTTGAGGCGGCGCGATCCGCCGCTAGCATCGATTACCGCTATGTACGCAGTCATCGCCTCAGGCGGCAAGCAGGAAAAGGTGGCCGAGGGCCAGCAGGTACGAGTTGAACTGCTCGACGCCGACGAAGGCAGCGACGTGTCGCTGACCCCGGTCATGGTGGTCGATGGCAGCACCGTGCTCGCAACCCCGGACGAGCTCAAGGGCGCGTCGGTCACCGGCAAGATCGTCGGCCAGGTCAAGGGTCCGAAGATCAACGGCTACACCTACAAGCGCCGCACCAACCAACATCGTCGTTACGGCCACCGCCAGAAGTACCACCTCGTCGAGATCACCTCGATCACGGTCTGAGCGGCACCGGCCCGATTCGAACGGAGAACACTCATGTCAAAGACCAAAGGTGGCGGCTCGACCCGCAACGGTCGTGATTCCAATGCGCAGCGCCTCGGCGTGAAGGCCTTCGGCGGCGCCGAGATCACGGCGGGAACCATCCTCGTGCGTCAGCGCGGCACCAAGTTCCATCCTGGCAAGAACGTCAGCAAGGGCAAGGACGACACGCTCTTCAGCCTGATCGACGGTCGTGTCGAGTTCGGCCAGAGCCGGGGCCGCAAGACGGTCAGCGTGCTTCCGGTCGAGGCCTGATCACCCACTCGCACTGAACGACGAACGGCCCGGTCTCCCGACGGAGACCGGGCCGTTTCGCGTCCGAACTCGCCTGCGATGAGCGAACGGTGCCGTATGCGGTCGCTTGGCTCATCGCTGGGTGGTGCGCGTCGTGCGCTCGCTCGTCAGGCGTCGGCGAGCTTGGCTTCGAGGGTGTCGACCTCGACGTTGAGTGCTGCGGGGAGCCGGTCACCGAAGCGGGCGAAGTGCTCGCGGATCTGTGGGATCGCGCCCCTCCATCCTTCGATGTCGACCGACAGGATCGCGTCGAGGTCGGCGTCGTCGATCTCGAGGCCCTCGAGATCGAGCGAGTCCTTGGTCGGCAACTTGCCGATCGGGGTGTCGATGGCCCCCGCGGTGCCGTTGACCCGCTCGAACACCCACTTGAGCACCCGGCTGTTCTCGCCGAAGCCCGGCCAGAGGAACCGTCCGTCTTCGTCGCGGCGGAACCAGTTGACGAAGAAGATCCTCGGCAGCTTGTCCGGGTCGGTCGCCTTCTCCATGCCCAACCAGTGAGCGAAGTAGTCGGCGTAGTTGTACCCGCAGAACGGGAGCATCGCCATTGGGTCGAAGCGCAGGTTGCCGACGGCGCCCTGCTGAGCTGCAGTCGTCTCCGACGCCATGATCGAGCCCAGGAACACGCCGTGCTCCCAGTCGTTGGCCTCGGTCACCAGCGGCACGGTCGTTCGACGGCGACCGCCGAACAAGATCGCCGAGATCGGCACGCCGGCTGGATCCTCCCACTCGGGAGCGATCGATGGGCACTGTGATGCGGGCGCCGTGAAGCGTGCGTTCGGATGGGCAGCGGGCGTTTCGATCTCGGGGTTCCAGGCGTTGCCCCGCCAGTCCGTCGCTCGGGCCGGAGGAACGTCGGTCATCTCCTCCCACCAGATGTCGCCGTCATCGGTGAGCGCTGTGTTCGTGTAGACGCAGTTGCCCCACAGCGTGTCCATCGCGTTCGCGTTCGTCGCGTAGCTCGTTCCCGGCGCCACGCCGAAGAATCCGGCTTCGGGGTTGATCGCCCACAGCCTGCCGTCGTCACCGAACTTCATCCAGCAGATGTCGTCGCCGATCGTCTCGGCCTTCCAGCCCGGGATCGTCGGGACGAGCATGGCCAGGTTCGTCTTGCCGCACGCTGACGGGAACGCGCCGGCGATGTACTTCGACTCACCTTCGGGGTTGGTGAGTTTCAAGATGAGCATGTGCTCGGCGAGCCAGCCGTCGTCGCGCGCCATGACCGAGGCGATTCGCAACGCGAAGCACTTCTTGCCCAGGAGGGCATTGCCGCCGTACCCCGATCCGTAGGACCAGATCTCGCGGGTGTCCGGAAAGTGCACGATGTACTTGTTCTCGGCGTCGCACGGCCACGGAACATCGGTCGCGCCGTCCTCCAACGGGGCGCCGACCGAGTGGAGGCACGGCACCCAGTCATCGGCGCCGAGCGCATCGAGTGCGCCTTGGCCCATGCGGGTCATGATGCGCATGTTGACGGCAACATAGGCCGAATCGGTGAGTTGCACGCCGATGTGGGCGATCGGCGATCCGAGCGGGCCCATGGAGAACGGCACGACGTACATGGTGCGGCCCTTCATCGAGCCGGTGTAGAGCCGCCGCAGCTCCTCACGCATCTCGGCGGGGTCACGCCAGTTGTTGTTCGGACCAGCCTCGTCCTCGGTTGCCGAGCAGATGTAGGTCCGGTCTTCGACGCGGGCAACGTCGCCCGGGTCCGAGTGAGCCCAGTAGCTGTTCGGTCGCTTGGCGTCGTCGAGCTTGGTGAACGTGCCCGAGTCGACGAGTTCCTGGCAGAGTCGCTCGTACTCTTCGGCCGACCCGTCACACCAGTAGATGTCCGCCGGCTGCATCACCGCTGCCCACTCCGAGACCCACTCCCTCAGGCGCTGGTTGGTGGTCGTTCCGCTCATCTGGTGACTCCTCGTCGAGTTCAGGGGGTGGTCGGGGCTTGGGACCGCGCATCACATGAGGGCGGTATCGATCTCCGGGCTCAAGCGTAGGGCGCGCAGGCGCGCACGACGAAACAGAACGACGGGCACAAGGTCACGAACTGTGGGCGTCGACGGTGGCGACGCGCAGGACGGTGGCGGGCACTCAGGCGCCGGGGGTCGCCATGTCGACTTCGGAGCCGAGGCGCAGACGCGTTGCGAACCCGGCGTCATCGAGGTCGAAGACCACTCGCTGGCCCTGGCGAAGCATGCGGAACACCGAACCGGCCAGCGCATCGGTGGCCAGTTCGTAGTCGTTGAAATCGGTGTCGGACATCACGAGCCCGTCACCGGTGGAGGGGTCATAGGCCTTGATGACACCCTGCATGACGAGGACTCAGCCCGCCTTGACGATCTTGCCGGACTTGATACAGCCCGTGCAGACGTTGACCCGCTTGGACGCGCCGTTGACGCTGGCACGCACGCGCTGGATGTTGGGATTCCAGCGCCGCTTCGTGCGCCGGTGCGAGTGCGACACCGACATGCCCCACGATGGGCCCTTGCCACACACTTCACACTTCGATGCCATTGGATTCTCCTGCAGAGCTGCCGGATTGCCGGCGCGATCACGTGGTTGGTGCCCGATCGACGACTCCGCCTGTCGGGACAGCCATGAAATGCTACCAAGCCGATTGCCCGGCCCCACGCGGTGGCGTGAACGCAATCGCCCTAAGCTCGTGCGCCGTGCCCACTCTGGAACGGTTGAACACCGCTGCGCTCCGCGACACGGTCCGCACCTTTCGAGACACACTTCGCGAGCACGCCCACGGGTTGAACCGGCTGAACGTCTATCCGGTACCGGATGGTGACACCGGCACGAACATGGCCCGCACCCTCGATGCCGTCGTTGCCGAGATGGACAACGCGGCCGACGACGACCACGACGCCACGTGTGACGCGATCAGTCACGGGTCGTTGATGGGCGCCCGCGGGAACAGCGGGGTCATCCTGAGCCAGATCATGCGCGGGTTCGCCGGCACGGTGAAGGAGCACGCCGACGTGCAGGGCGCGAAGTTCGCCGAGGCGCTGCAGGCCGCTGCCGCCGGTGCGTACGAGGCTGTCCTGAAGCCGATCGAGGGCACGATTCTCACGGTCTGCCGCGAGAGCGCGGACGGCGCCAAGGTCGCCGCCGATGCGGGCGGCTCGTTGGTCGAGGTGGTCCGAGCGGCCAGGGCCGCGGGCAAGCTGGCGCTCGACAACACGCCCGAGCAGCTCCAGGTGCTCAAGGACGCCGGCGTCGTCGATGCCGGTGGAGCCGGATTCATGCTCCTGCTCGACTCGGTGCTCCACGTCGTCGACGGCGAGCCGCTGCCCGTTGCCGAGCCCGACGACGGCACCGAAGGCGCCGTCGGTGCCGTCTTCGATGCCGTCGCCCATCGCCATTCGTCGACGCCCGGCGAGCTCGACGTGAGCGAGCAGCGGTACGAGGTGATGTACTTCCTCGACCTCGCCGACGAGCGGATCCGTGACTTCAAGGAGCACTGGGGAGCGATCGGCGATTCGATCGTCGTGGTCGGCGGCGACGGGCTGTGGAACTGCCACGTGCACACCAACGACATCGGCGCGGCCATCGAAGTCGCGCTCGACCTCGGTGGCCGCCCGAAGGCCATTCGGGTCTCGGATCTGTTCGAGGAGGTCGACGAGGAACACGACAAGCGCGAAGCCGAGCTGGCGTCGACCGCGCTCGCTGCTCCGGTCGCGGCGGAGCTTCCGGCCGTGACCACCGCGGTGGTCGCCGTCTGCTCGGGAAGCGGTCTGGTGGAGCTCTTCGCTCAGCTCGGCGTGCAAGGTGTCGTCACCGGCGGCCAGACGATGAACCCGTCGACGGCGGAGCTGCTCGAGACAGTGCAGCGCGTGAACGCAGACCAGGTGGTCGTGCTTCCGAACAACAAGAACATCATTCCGGTGGCAGAACAGCTCGACGGCCTCACGGCGAAGACCGTGGTGGTGGTGCCCACCCGTTCGATGCCGGAGGCGCTCGCTGCCCTGGTCGTCTACGACGCCGACCGCTCGGCCGACGAGAACGCGGCCGACATGGGTGACGCGGCAGCCTCGGTCGTCACCGGCGAGATCACCCGAGCCGTGCGCGCCAGCACGAGCAGTGTGGGTCCGATCGTCGAGGGCGACTGGCTCGGGTTGGTGCGAGGCGACGGCATCGTCGCGGTGGCACCTTCGATCGAGGGTGCGGCGATGGCCCTGCTCGATTCGATCGTCGGCGAGGCGGCGGAGCTGGTGACCGTCGTGACCGGGTCAGGCGCCGACGACGAGGTGACCGATCAGATCATCGGTTGGCTCAGCGATCACCGCGGCGACGTCCAGATCGACGTGCACCACGGAGACCAGCCGCTGTACCCGTATCTCTTCGGAGTCGAGTGAACGCACTGTCGTTCCGCGACCTCGCCGAGATCGACGTCGGTCGGCTCAAGGGCGTCGGCGACAAGAAACGCGGCTCGCTTGCTGCGATCGGTGTCGACACTCTGCTCGACCTGATCACGTTCTACCCGCGGCGATGGGTCGACCGATCGAACGAAGCCCGCATCGCCGACCTGGTGCCGGGGGAGGAGGCGCTGGTGCTCGCCACGGTGCGATCCGTGACGAAGCGCGTCACCCGCAACCGTCGCACGATGGTCAACGTCAACGTCGGCGATGGTTCGGGCCGCATGGAGGTGGTCTTCTTCAACCAGCCGTGGCGCGAGCGTCAATTGCGCGAGGGGCTGCAGATCGCGCTGTTCGGCAAGGCCGACGTGTACCGCGGCGGCCTGCAGATGGCGAATCCGGTCGTGGACCTGATCGGCGATCGTACGGGCCGCATCGTGCCGATCTACCCGCAGAGCGAGAAGGTCCAGATCAACACCTGGGAGATCGCGGGCTGGGTGGAGGAGGCGCTGCGACGCTGCCGCGAGCGTGGGATCGCCGACCCGGTGCCCTCGGCGGTCCTGCAACGCCTCGGCATGCTCGGACGTTTCGATGCACTGTCGAACATCCACCTGCCCGAGTCGATCCGCGACAAGGAGCAGGCCCGTCGCCGGCTCGCGTTCGACGAGCTGTTGCGGGTGCAACTCGTGCTGGTGTTGCGTAAACGGGCGATGGAGCGAGACCAGCGCGGGATCGCCCACGACCGGTCCGGCGATCTGGTCCAGCGGTTCCTCGATGCGTTGCCATACCCGCTCACCGGTGCCCAACGGCGGGCGATCGAGGAGATCGAGCGTGACATGGCCGCTCCCCATCCGATGCACCGGTTGCTGCAGGGGGATGTCGGCTCCGGGAAGACGGTCGTTGCGGTCGACACGATGATGGTGGCCGTCCAGGGCGGTCACCAGGCGGCGCTGATGGCTCCGACCGAGGTCCTCGCCGAGCAGCACGCGACCGGCGTCCGAGCGCTGCTGGCGGGCGTGAGCGTTCCGGATCCGGGGAACCTGTTCGGCGACCGGCCGCTGCGGGTCGAGTTGCTGACCAACCGAGTCACCGGGTCCGACCGCAGAGACGTGCTCGCCGGGCTCGCCGACGGCTCGGTCGACATCGTGATCGGAACTCACGCGCTGATCCAGGACGCCGTCGACTTCGCCAGCCTCGGCGCGGTCGTCGTCGACGAGCAGCACCGCTTCGGCGTCGAGCAGCGAGCTGCGCTGCGTGCGAAGTCGATCGGGGAGGCGGTGCCCGACATGCTCGTGATGACCGCTACCCCGATTCCGCGGACGGCAGCGATGACCGTGTACGGCGACCTCGACGTGAGCGTGCTCGACGAACTCCCGCCCGGTCGGACCCCGATCGTGACGAAGTGGGCGGATGGACCGCTGCTCGAAGCCGAGGTGTGGGCCGACGTGCGCGCCCAGGTCGCCGACGGCCGTCAGGCCTATGTGGTCTGCCCCCTGATCGGCGAGAGCGAGAAGCTGGAGGTCGCGTCGGCCGAGGAGACCTTCGAACGGCTCGCGCGCGACGAACTCGCTGGGTTGCGTCTCGGCCTGCTGCACGGGCGCCTGTCGGCTGTGGAGAAGGAGTCGACGATGAACTCGTTCCGCACCGGCGACCTCGACGTCCTGGTGGCGACGACGGTCATCGAGGTGGGTGTCGATGTCCCCAACGCCACCATCATGGTGATCCTCGACGCCGATCGCTTCGGGATCGCCCAACTCCACCAGCTTCGTGGGCGCGTCGGCCGTGGCGCCCACGCGTCGACCTGCTGGCTGGTGACCCAGCAGCGCGAACCCGACGACGGCACCGCCAACCCGCGGGTCGAGGCGCTGGTCGCGACCACTGACGGCTTCGAACTGGCCGAGATCGACCTCGACCTGCGCGGCGAGGGGACGCTGATGTCCACGTCGCAGAAGGGGCGGAGCGACCTCAAGCTCGCCTCGTTGCGGCGCGATCGCAATCTGGTGGAACTCGCACGCGAAGCGGCATTCGAGATCGTCGACGCCGACCCCGAACTCGCGGCTCATCGCGAGTTGGCGGACGAACTCGCCCTCGTGTTCAGCGAGACGGACGAGGAGTTCCTCGCCAAGAGCTGACCCAGTCTTTTCTGACCCAGTCTTTTCGGACCCGACCCCGATGGACAGGCTGTCTTTTCGGACCCGACCCCGAAGGACAGGGTGTCAGTCGCCGCGGGCGATCTCGGCGTCGTCCTCGTCGGACATGACGAGATCCCAGCGGTCGAGGCAGTCCTCGCAGCGATACGCGATCACGTCGCCCGGCTCCCAGATCCCGTCCTCGCGGGGTTGTGTGAGCAAGAAGCAGCGACCACCACAGTCGATGCACACGATCTGGGGCGTCGGAGTGAGCACGGGGCCCAGTCTTGCCGGTCGGCGATGGCCGGCCGCCATCTGTGCGTATCCTCGCTCGCATGCGAGTGGTGGCGGGAGAACTGGGGGGACGACGGTTGGTCGCTCCCGAGGGCACCTCGACGCGGCCGACGACCGACCGCGTCCGCGAGGCGATCTTCAACTCGCTCGGCAGTTCGGGGCTGCTCGACGGGGCCGTCGTCGCCGACCTCTTCGCCGGGAGCGGCGCGGTGGGCATCGAAGCGCTGTCGCGTGGCGCAGCTCGCTGCATCTTCGTCGAACGCGACCGTGCGGCCCTGCGCAGCCTCAACGACAACCTCGACTCGCTCGACCTCGGCGGCCGCTCGAAGGTGCTCGCCTCGGACGCGATGTCGGTCGCCGGCACGATCGACGCCGACATCGTGTTCGCCGACCCGCCCTACGACTTCGATGCCTGGGGTGCGCTACTCGACACGGTGACGTCCGATCTGGTGGTCGCCGAATCCGGAACCGCCGTGGCTGCCCCACCCGGTTGGACCGTCACCCGCGAGAAGAAGTACGGCCGCACCCGCGTCACGTTCCTCGAACGTACGGTCGATGCAGCAGTAGGGTCTGTCACTCGATGAGCACGTCACTGCGGGTGTTGTACCCCGGGAGCTTCGATCCGATCCATCTCGGCCACATCGACGTCATCGAGCAGGCCCACGACCTGTTCGGCTCCGTCGTGGTGGCGATCATGCACAATCACGCCAAGCCGTCCGGGCTGTTCAGCGTCGACGATCGCGTCGAGATGGCCGCGACAGCGCTCGATCACCTCCCCGGTGTGAGCGTCGTCGCCCAGACCGGTTTGGCCGTCCAGGCCGCGCAGCGCACCGACGTCGACTTCATCGTGAAAGGTCTCCGCACGTCCGGCGACTTCGAGATCGAACAGCAGATGGCCCACAACAACCACGCCGTGACCGGCGTGCGCACGGTGTATCTTCCCTGCCGGCCCGAACTCGGATACATCAGCAGCCGCTTCGTGCGCGAGATCGCGAAGTACGGTGGATCAATCGATCATCTCGTCCCGGCGCATGTCGCCGATGCATTGCGCCGTGCGAACGGCAGCGCACAGAACTGAGCCAACCATGAGCTACGACGACGGCGACGGCGCCTACGACGACATCGATGACGACTACCCCGATCCCGGCGTGCCGGGCGGCTACGTCGGCGACGCCGAGACACTGTTGCGACGAGCGATCGACATCATCGCCACGGCGCCGACCATGCCGTTGTCGTCGTCGCCCCGAATCGACCGTGACGAGATGATCGAGCTGCTCGAGGAATCGCTCCACCGGCTTCCCGAGGAACTGCGTCAAGCCCGTTGGATGCTCAAGGAACGACAGGAGTTCGTCGCGAAGACGCGGCGCGAGGCCGACGAGCTGCTCGAGGCCGCTCGGGTGCGGGCAGAGCGCATGGTGCAGCGGACCGAGGTCGTGCGAGCTGCAGAGCAGCGGGCCCGTCAGGTCATGGAGACCGCCGAAGCCGACTCGCGTCGATTGAAGCACGAGACCGAGGACTTCCTCGACCAGCGCCTCGGATCGTTCGAGATCCTGCTCGACAAGCTCCAGAAGACCGTTGGTGCCGGACGTCAGCGCCTCTCGATCGGCGGCGCCGTCGACGAGACGAATGTGATCGAGGAAGACGACCCCACCAAGGGGTTCTTCGATCAGGACCACTGAACGAGCGCGAGGTTCTGTGGCCGATCCCCTTGGTCCCTTGCGGATCAACGCCGTCGAGTTGCTCCGCCAACCCGGCGCGATTCGTGACGTCGTCGTCGACGTCACGGCAGCATCGCTCGATGCGGATCATGATCGCCTCGTCGGCGACATCCGCGTCGAGCTGCATCTCACGGCCCTCAACGACGGCATCGATGTCGTCGGGACCGTCAGTGCCGACTGGGCCACGGTGTGCCGGCGATGCCTCGCAGATGTGTCTGGCACGGCAGTGGGTGCGATCGACGAGCTCTACCAGATCGAACCGCTCGATCCCGACGCCTCCGTGATTCGAGACGGCCAGGTCGATCTCGTACCGCTCGTTCGCGAGACCGTGCTGCTCGAACTCGACACCGAGCGGCTCTGCCGCATCGACTGCGCGGGGCTCTGCCCCGTTTGTGGCATCGATCGAAACAGTTCGGAATGTTCGTGTGACACCACCGTGCGCGACGAGCGCTGGGCCGGCCTCGAAGGATTCGTGCCCGACGACTGACCTCGTTTCGTGGTCGTGTCGATGCCCCGATGGCATTGACGCCCACCCCCGATAACGTGATGCGGCCGTTGCGGCACGGTGTGTCCGAATCGGGCCCCGATCCAGAACCGGTCGCACGATGACCGTCCCCGAGAACCAGGAAGCGAACGATGGCCGTTCCCAAGAAGAAGACCTCCAAGTCGAAGACCCGCAGCCGTCGGGCGAGCGCCTGGCAGCTGAACGCGCCGGCACGCAGTCTGTGCCCGCGTTGTGGCAACGCCAAGACCCCGCACGTCGTGTGCCCATCGTGTGGCTGGTACCGCGACCGCGTCGTCGTCGACGTCGGCTGACGTTCTGATCCGCACCATGCTTCCCGTCGCCGTCGACGCCATGGGCGGCGACCATGCCCCGGGACCGATCCTGGCAGGCGCACATCGGGCTGCCGCGACCGGTATCCCGGTCATCCTGGTCGGTCCGGCCGACCTCGACGGTCGGCAGACGCCGGACGGATCGATGCTCGACCTCATCGAGGCCACCGAGGTCATCGCGATGCACGACGATCCTGCCCAGGGCGTTCGCCGGAAGAAGGACTCGACGCTCGTCCGGGCGGCCGAGGCGGTCAGAGACGGTCGCGCGAGCGCGATGATCTCTGCGGGCAACACGGGGGCCACGATGGCCGCGGCGCTGTTGCGGATGGGGCGGATCTCGGGCGTCAAGCGCCCGGCGATCGCCACGCCGATCCCGGTGCCTGGTGCAACGCCCACCGTGCTGCTCGACGCGGGAGCCAACGCCGAGGTGCAGGCCGAATGGTTGGTCCAGTTCGGGCTGATGGGGTCGGTCTACGCTCGCCATCGCTTCGGGATCGACTCGCCGCGAGTGGGTCTGCTGTCGATCGGCGAAGAGCCGGGCAAAGGCGACACGCTGCGCAAGGAGGCCTACGAACTGCTCGGCGCCGCATCGCACCTGAACTTCGTCGGCAACGTCGAGGGCCGCGACGTCATGAGCGCCGACCTCGACGTGTGCGTCACCGATGGCTTCACGGGCAACGTGGTGCTCAAGACGCTCGAGGGTGGCATGAAGGTGGTCATCAAGGCGCTCCTCGAGGCCTTCTCCGCGGAGGAGCACTACAAGCCGCACGCCGATGCGCTGATGCCGGCGCTGCTGCCCCTCTACGAGACGCTCAGCCCCGACACGTACGGCGGCGCCGTGCTGCTCGGCGTCGACGGCGTGTGTGTCATCGCCCACGGTTCCTCGGGTGAGACGGCCATCGCCAACGGCATCGGGGTCGCGCGCGACATGGTCGCCCACGGCATGGTCGACGAGATCCGCGCTGCGATCGCCGGCAACGCGGCGTAACGGCCACGACAACTACACTCGGCGCCTGTGCCAGCAGATTCCGCCCCACTCGAACGCGCCGAGATCTTCGAGATCGTCCGCGACCGACTTGCCGACATCCTCGAGATCGAGCCGTCGACGATCACCGAGGGACAGTCGTTCGTCGACGACCTCGATGCCGACTCGTTGGCGCTGATCGAACTGGTCGAAGCGCTCGAGGAGCAGCTCGGCGATCGCATCGCAGACTTCCGCATCGAGGACGAGGATCTCGAAGACCTCAAGACGGTGCGTGACGCGATCGATTACGTCCACGAACGGGCCACGGCGCGCTGAACGTCGAGCTGGACGAATCGTGACCGAGCCCGGAGGCGACCCCGAGCCCGGTCTTGCTGAACTTGCCGCACGCATCGGGCACGAGTTCGGCGACTGGAGCCTGCTCGAGCGATCGCTCGCGCACCGGTCGTGGTGCGCAGAGACGCCTGGTGCGATCAGCAACGAGCGGCTCGAGTTCCTCGGTGACGCCGTTCTCGGTTGGGCGATCGCCGACATCGTCTACCACCGCTACCCGGTCGCCGAAGGTCAGCTGACCGACCTTCGCAAGAGCGTGGTCAACGCTGTCGCTCTCGCCGAGGTCGCCCAGGGGATCGGCCTCGGCGATCATGTCCGCCTCGGTCGCGGCGAGGCCGCCGCTGGCGGTGCCGACAAGCCCTCGATCCTGTCGGATGCGTTCGAAGCGGTGCTCGGCGCGGTGTATCTCGACGGCGGTCCGGATGCTGCATATGCGATGGTCGAGCGGCTCGTCCTGCCGCGCATGCCCGACTCGGCCGATTCGATGGGCCAGTTCGATCAGAAGACCCAGCTCCAGGAGCTCAGCGCTCGCCGAGGTCTGGGCGCTCCGGTGTACGAGGTGTCGTCCCAGGGTCCTGATCACGCGAAGGTGTTCAGCGCCCGCGTCCTGGTCGACGGCGAGGTGCTGGGCGTCGGGACCGGCCGCTCCAAGAAGTCCGCCGAGCAGCTGGCCGCCGCCGAGGCGTGTCGCTCGCTGGCCTGAGCGGGTCGGACACGATCGGTGCCTGAACTCCCCGAGGTCGAGACCGTTCGGCGCGGGCTCGAACGCCACGTCGTCGGGCGACGGATCGAACGCGTCGAGGTGGGGCGCGAACGTGCCGTGAGGAGGACCTCACGAGAGGCGGTGATCGCCGGCCTCACCGACACGGTGGTCGAGGCAGCCGATCGTCGTGGCAAGTACCTGGTGCTGCCCCTCGACAGCGGCGACGCTGCGATGATCCACCTCCGCATGAGTGGGCAGGTGCTGCTGGCCGCCGCCGGCGCGCAGCGTCCCGCGCACACACACGTGGTGCTGCATCTCGACGATCGTCGTGAGCTCTGGTTCGTGGACCCACGCACGTTCGGCGAGGTCGTGGTGTTCGATCCGGGCCGCGTCGAGGTGGAGCTCCCCGAACTCGCACGGCTCGGCGTCGACCCGATCGCCGACCCGTTCGACGCGGCGGTGCTCAGGCGGGCGTTCGCGACCACGGCGCGGGCGCTCAAGCCGTTGTTGCTCGACCAGCACGTGATCGCCGGAATCGGCAACATCTACGCCGACGAGATCCTGCATCGTGCGCACCTGCGCCCCGACCGGCCGGCATCGAGCCTCGGCCGTCGGCATGTCGCAACCTTGCACCTCGCCATCGTCGAGGTGCTGACCGAGGCGATCGCTGCTGGTGGGTCCACCCTCGGCGACGCCCAGTACGTCGACGTGATGGGCGAGGGAGGCAGCTACCAGGACGACCACCGCGTGTACGGGCGTGGTGGCGAACGCTGCCTGACCTGCGGGCGCGGATGGATTCGGCGGTCGGTCGCCGGTGGGCGAGGAACCCACTGGTGCCCCGTCTGCCAACGTTGAACTGGGTGCGGTGCGAGGAGATTCGGGGTCGGAGCGGCCTGACCGGGTAACTTCGCCGGTGCTGTGTTCCTGAAGAGTCTCAACCTCAAGGGGTTCAAGTCGTTCGCCGACAGCACCACGATGGTGCTCGAACCCGGCGTGACCGTCGTGGTCGGACCCAACGGATCCGGCAAGTCGAATGTCGTCGACGCCATCGCGTGGGTGCTCGGAGCGCAGGCGCCCAAGGCCGTGCGCTCGCAGAAGATGGACGACGTCATCTTCGCGGGGACCGCCACACGCCCGGCGCTCGGCCGGGCGGAGGTGAGCATCACCATCGACAACTCCGACGGCACGCTCGGCGTCGAACTCAGCGAGGTGACCGTCACCAGAGTGCTCTTCCGCACCGGCGACTCCGACTACGCGATCAACGGCGTGCCGTGCCGCCTGCTCGATGTGCAGGAACTGCTCTCCGACGCCGGGGTCGGGCGCCAACAGCACGTGATCGTCAGCCAGGGACAGATCGATGCGGTGCTCAACGCCCGACCCGAGGAACGTCGTGCGATCCTCGAAGAGGCTGCTGGGGTCCTCAAGTTCCGCAAGCGCAAGGAGAAGGCCGAACGGCGCCTCGATGCCACCGAGGCCAACCTGCTGCGGGTGCAGGACCTGTTGCGCGAAGTCCGCCGCCAGCTCCGTCCGCTCGAACGCCAGGCGCAGGCCGCCGAACGCCATGGCTCGCTGATCGCAGAGCTGACCGAGGTCAAGACCTTCGTGTCCGGACGCGAGATCGCCTCCTGGCGGGCGAAGCTGGAGGCGCTGGCGGTCACCCGTCTCGAGAGCGCCAATGTCGAAGCCGAGCTGAAGGGTGCGCTCGCCGCGCTGGACACCCAGGTGATGGCGATCGAGGCCGCGCTGTCAGCTCGCGGTGCGAGTGATGTCAGCGATCGGCTCGTGCGCGTCGAGCAGTTGCGCGAGCGAGCGCGCGGCCTTGCCGCCGTGTTGGTCGAGCGACGCCGTTCGCTCGAGCGCGACAAGGGCCAGTTGCTGGATGCCGGCGTGGTCGCCAGTCTCGAGGCCGACGCGGCACGGTTCCGCTCGGAACTCGACGATGTCATCGTGGCGCTCGCAGAGATCGAGCCGGCCTCCGAGGCCCTGATCGCGGACGAGGAGGGCTTCCGAGTCGAGCGCGCTCGAATGATGGAGGCGGTCACGTCGAGTGACTCGGGTTCGCAGGCGGCCAGCGCCGCAGCAGAGGTCCGAGGCGAGCTGCGCTCCGTCCGTTCGTCGCTCGAACGTTCCGCGGGCGACCTGCGCCGTTTCCGTGAGCGGTTCGACTCGCTGGCAGCCACGCGAGATGCCAGTGCCGAGCGAGCGGTTCGATTTCGGGCCGAATGTGACGAGGCGGGTGCGATCGAGGAGCCGCTCGTCGGAGAGGTCGAGCGGGCCGAAGCGGCGCCCGTCGAGGCCCAGGCGACGCACGAGGCGCGGCAGTCGCTCCGCAACGATGCCGCAGAGGAAGCCTCGCGCTGGGCTGC